>DGVW01000100.1:1625-3929 GCA_002396005.1 Oribacterium sp. UBA4274 | reverse complement strand
TCAATGTATCTGAGAAATGAGTAATAGCTCCTTGAACTTTTTGGAAAATAATCCAGCATGAGCATATACATTCTTGTTGCAAGTATTCCGTAGGCAACAGTCACGGAAAGTAAAAAACCTTCCATACTTGCCATTCCGAGAACGATAAGTATCAGCGCCAGTAAAAAGCCTGACATAAGTGATATGGTAAAGGAGACAACGATGGAACTGAAGTCCTTCAGGGCTGTTATGTAGATCATTTCTGTCCAGACCACCATGAGTATCATGGCAAACCAAAGGCATAAAATCAGTTGCAGGAAATTTTCCACAGAAACTATCAATATAGGTGTATATGTGATAAGGCAGATGACCAGTTCAATAGACACCGCTCCGTAAAAGGAAGGCATGACCATTTCTTTTTTGCCCTCATAAAGTCTGTCGGAAACGTATCTTGTCACCACCATATCGAAGATAGAGGTTATAAAGAATGCGAACATCAGACTGTAGGTAAGGGCGCAGTTTAAAATATGTCTTTTGTAATCGCTGAGTCCTATGCTCTGCGTTAACATGGATATTCCCGAGAGAAAAATGATGCCCAGCAGCATGGGACCTATGGTCACTATACCTGAGTAACCGTAAGCTTTACAAAGACTGAATATTCCTTTTTTACTGAATAGCTTTTTTAAACTGAAGCCTATCCCTGCCATCTTTTAAATACCTCATCGTAAACACTCTGATATTTTCTTATCATATCGTCGTGGAGAAAAAACTTTGCTACTCTGTTTCTCCCTGCCAGACCCATCTGATAACGGGTTTCAGGCTTTAAACACATTTGAATAAGGGCATTTGTCAGCTCCGGAATATCCATGGGAGGAACACAGATTCCCGCCATTCCGAAATCGTCTCCGGGAGATCCGGCCAAAAGCTCCTTGCAGCTGCCCACATCCGTTGTGACACAGGGTCTTCCGGCTGCGAAGGATTCAAGCACTGAAAGAGGCATGCCTTCCGAAACACTGGAAAGAATCGTGAAATCAAAATCTCCCAGGTGCTTTACAACATTGATGGGCCCCATGAAATACACGTCATCAACTTCCAGAAGATCCACCAGGTCGTAACATTCCTTTGCATATTGCTTGTCATCCTCAGGGCCGGCAATGAAAAGTCTTGCATTTGGTACGCGCTCTTTGCATCCGGCAAAGGCATATATCATGGTCTTAACATCCTTTATCGGGGCAATACGGAGAACGGCTCCCATATCGATATGCTCCGAGGGCTGCTTCATGGGAATGTCTTTAAATCTTTCATAATGTATTCCGTTTCCTATAAATACACATTTATCCGGGTCACAGCCCATCTCTATCTGTATCTTTCTTGCATCCGAGTAGAGACTTGTGACCATTGAAGCCTTATCATAGGCACATTCAGAAAGCATGTAAAAAAACTTTACCCAGAGCTTTTTAAAGGCAGGAATAACCCACTTGGCACGTATGATCTCCTCTTCCCTTTCTCTTGTATAGATACCATGCTCTGTTATCATATAAGGAACTTTAAACTTATAGCTTCCAAGCCTCGCCAGAAGTCCTCCGTAACCTGTGGCTATGGAATGGAAAAGGTCGGCTCTGGGTGCTTTCATACTGAGAAGATACAGTACCGGAAGGAACATGGACCTCACCGTATGGAAGAAATCAGAAAAAGCCGTATAGGGATATTCATCTTCGCAAAGATTTATAAGAATATCCAGAAACTCTTCACTCATAAGGAATGAAATAGGATCGATCCTGTCCTGGGAATACATCTTTAACAGTTGGTCCCAGTCGGGAGAATCGCAGTTAACAAAATCGCGAAGTGCCTTTATCTCCCTTTGTGAGAACTTGTATCTTTTAGGAATACCTTTCTGGGTCAGAGCATCATTTAAAAAAACTTCGTGTATTTCTACTACGTTATCAGGTAATGTATATTTATATTTTCCTTTCATGGAGGAATCCGCACCTATGGCCCAGATGACAAATTCATGCTGGGGCATGGCAGACATATACTGGTGTATCCAGGTGGATACACCTCCTGTAACGTATGGATAACATCCTTCCAGAATTACACAGATCCTCACTTTTCACCTCTGTTTAATATTAAATCCGGTTTTTCGAATTCCCGGGAACTGACGGTTTATGCAGTCAGTTTTATATCAACCTTGTCGTTAAGACACTCCACAAGATAAAGATCATCAGCTACCCTGGTGTAGCTTCCGTTAGTTACGGTTTCTATGCTCTTTCCGTTATTAAGCCTAACAAGCATCCAGGCTTCATTGTAGAAGCTGCTGAAGTTAAG
>DGVW01000100.1:0-1448 GCA_002396005.1 Oribacterium sp. UBA4274 | reverse complement strand
TCGAAATAATTCAGAAGGTTGGAATACAGCTTTTCCCAACCGAGTTTTGCGCCTCTGTCTTCATCCAGAACATCGTCCGGGTGATGGAAATGCGAGCTGACTAAATGAAAATTCAGTTCTGAAAGAGCGGCTATCTCCATGTATTCATCAATGATACATCCGGATGTAACACGGGGAGCATTTATGATTCCGTCTTCGGAGATATCAAATTCCTGTTCAAAACACATTTCTCCCGGAAAATATATGGAAGCAATGCAGCGGGTGACAGTGTCTTCACTCAGTATCTCCCGCCCTTCCTCAGAAAGGATATTTGATGGAGGCACATAGACATTCAGCTCCTCATCGGGGAAAAGCATATGGGTAAAATCAAATACCTCATGGAGAGCTTTTCGGATTTCGTCCTTTGAAGGCCACTGAACATAGCTGTCATATTTATTCTGATAATCAAAGTTTTCCAGAACCAGCGGCATATGGTTATATCCATGGATACCTATCTCGCCGCCTTCATCCAGAAGCATGTTTCCATAGTAATAAAACTGGGCTGTCTCATAATTTCTTGGGAAATTCCCGCTTACAATGTCCGAGTAATCCTCTATGACGAGACCTGTATAATCGATGCCGTATTTTTTAGCCATCCGGTATAAGTCATTCCACCAGATCTGCATGTAAAAATCACGTACCGGGATATTGTAATCTCTCTTTATATAGGTATTGTCTCCTTCGGGAACCGGTGAAGGAAAATCATCTATATAGAAAGCTGATCCGTTTATGACAGGATATGCACAGTAATCTCCGAGTAATGAGAAAGCCGAACCGTGTATGCCTCTGTAGGCTTTTTCATTGTATCCAAAGTTATCAACCACTATGGAACCCTGCCCGAAATTTCTTTTCCAGATAACCGGTACAGGAAACTTATCGGTAGATTCTATATAAACCGTACAGTCATCCGTAAGGGAGTAACTGAGAGAAGAATCATAAGCATCTGTTATGAGGAAGTCATGAGCGGTTCCGCCTATCATGAAATCACTGTTGAAATGAAGACTTTCAACCGTAACATTACTTATACCGCCGTCTTTTACTCCCATCATATTGAATAAGCTTTGAAAACTGCCTGAGGTAACTGGAGGATAAGCTATCATCAAATTTCCGCCATTTTCTACCCAGGATATGATCCCGGCAATTTCCTGAGACAGCTTTTCATAATTTGTTATTGCGAGAACCAGCTTATCGTAGGATTCCAGTAATCCGGTCCTGTAATCACCGGCGTTGCAGATATCGTAAGGTATCTTCATCTGATCCAGGATAGGAATCCAGACTTTTCCGGCTGATCCGCTTTGATAGTCTCCCTCTTCCAGAACCAGAAGAACCCTTCCGTCACCGGTAGCCTTAACAACACCTGTGGCATTTTCTGTGGTCTTGATCCGTGACAGCTCCTCCTTTGACATTAT
>DGVW01000119.1:37202-53013 GCA_002396005.1 Oribacterium sp. UBA4274 | reverse complement strand
TCCGCTGCAAAACGATCTGGGATACCGGTGCGCTTGTGACATGGTCAAGCGATGAAGTGTTCTATGGAGATTTCAAAAACTGGAGTCCTTATCTCGCCATGGAGATAGGTATGACCCGCTGGATCAATGAAAAAACCAGATTTGATGAAACAAGCAGAACGGTTGCAGCATTTCCACCATTAAGTGAGAGCATGAATATTGAGGAAATGATACAGGGTTATACCATCAATGGAGCTAAACAGCTCGGTATCGAGGCATCCAAGGGTTCTATAGAAATCGGAAAGGATGCGGACTTCCTTGTGTTTGATAAAGATCTGCTCAATGCCGAGCATGAGGGATTCAGCTTCAATATGCCTTGTGAAGTTTATTTTGCAGGAAATAATGGCCGGAATCGTGTATAATGAGACATAATCAGTTGATATACAAGTCATGATTTATACTTATCTATACTTATTGGAGGCCAGATGAACTTCGATACCTGTTCCTATGAAGTTATAAAACCGGAGAAAAACCAAAGCACCATCATCATGAGTGTCACTATCCTTTTCGTACTTGAACATACTGTTACAGTACATGTTCTTGATACGGATTATACCTTGAACGAGGGTGATATCCTCATGGTAAATCCCGGCGTTGAGTACAGCTATAAAGAAACCGCTGACGCCATCGTCGGGATTGCTTTGTTTTCCATGAAGCTGTTAAACAGTGTAATGAATGGTAAGAGTGTCCTTTTTTATTGCAATTCAGTAGATGATAAAACCAGATCCTATGAAGATATCAGAGCCATCTTCTACAATCTGACGGAGGACTATCTCTATGGAAGAAGACAGTCCGACTGCAGGATAGACAGTAATCTATATCTGCTTTTGGACACACTGATAGAGCATTATCAGACAGAGAATCTGAACGAAGCCCAGGGAAATCCGGACAATGATATCCGTATGCAGCAGATGATGCAGTACATAATAGGAAATCTGGATCAGGAAGTAAACCTCACTGCTCTTGCTGACAGTATGTTTGTTTCAGCATCTACCTTGTCTCGTATATTTAAGAAGAACACCGGTGTATACTTTGCCGATTACGTTACAAAGCTCAGACTGCAGCAGTCACTGCTTCTGTTGTCAGGCACTGATCAAAACATTACCCAGATAGCTCTCACCTGCGGCTTTACAAACTCTACTTCCTTTAACAGAGCCTTCCGTAAGGAAATGAATATGTCTCCGACCAAATATCGTGAGACCCACAGTGATGAAGTAAAGGAACGAGACATTCAGAAAGAAAAGATAGAAGATGAGATTCGTGTCCGTCTCGAGAAAAACCCGACCTTCAACAGTACCAACAAGCTAAGCGGCGATATCTCCGTAGACATTCTGGATAATCCCGGAAGATTCTATGAAAAACCATGGGATAAGATGATCAACGGCGGAAGCATTGACGATCTTACCCATGCAAACATGCAGTACCACGTTCAATATGTTTCCGATAAGCTGCATTTTAAGTACATACGTGTATGGAGCCTGTTCTCCACCAAGCTCATGATCACGGACGGAAGCGGCAGGAATAAATGCAATTTCAACATGGTGGATACGGCACTTGATTTCCTTGTAAGTAATCATCTGAAGGTTTTCCTCAGTCTCGGAAGACGACCGGATATGGCGGCAGTTTCAGGCGGTGACGTATATAAGCACGATGACTATATACCCTTCGTCTCCAAAAAGGCCTGGCAAACAGCATTGACCGAGTTCTTCAGTCACATTCTGGAAAGATATGGACTTAATGAAGTATCCGGCTGGGCATTTGAGCTGACGTTTCTGCCTTTTTACCCATTTGAGAAGTCAAGACTGTGGGAACACGATCCTTTCTCGGTGGAAGAGGCCTATGACCATCTGTATAAGCTGGTGAGACAGAAAACTCCGGGAGCGGAGATAGGCGGCTTCGGCATAGACATTTCCTCAGACTGGGAGAGAGTATCAGAGCTTTACACCCATGTAGTAAAAAAGAACGAAGTGCCGGATTTCGCCTCCTTCCTTCTTTTCCCATATGACAATGTTTTCGATGCAGATGGCAAGTACACACGTAAGGTATCCAAAGACCGGAATCAGGATATCCTGCGTGTAAAAGAGATGCGGACCCTGATGGAGCAGACCGGACTTTCAGACAAAAAGCTATACATAATTGAGTTTAATGAATCCATATCCAATCGTAACTATGTAAACGACAGTTGCTTCAGAGCAGCCTATATCGCTTCCCGTGCAGAAGCTCTTCTCGATAATGTTGACATGATGAGCGTCATGTGTGCCTCTGACTGGATCAGCAACTACATGGATTCCATGGATATACTTAATGGCAGTATCGGCCTCATCTCAAAGGACAGGATCAAAAAGCCGGCCTACTATGCCCTTGCATTTCTCAATGCTCTAGGCAAGACTCTGCTAAGCCACGGTAAGAATCACATCATAACCAAGACTGATAACGGAGAAGTGCAGATGCTGCTCTTCAACAGCTCCTGGTTTTCCGCAGGTTACTTTCTGGGGCCGGAAGAGATACCTCTTCAGAAGATCAAAAGCGGAGCCTTCTTTGATGAGGCACCACTTGAGCTCAATGTAGAGATCCTCAATATGCCAAAGAACAAAACCTGGTACGTCAAAAAGAGGATACTGAATCGAAACCACGGAAGTATCCTGGATGAGTGGGAGAAATTCCAGTACGAAAGCCGGCTTACAAGAAGCGATGTAAAGTATCTTGAGTCTATAAGTGAACCTAAGATGACTTTGGAAAAAGCCTATGTGGACCGTGAAGGCAACTTAGCCAATATGCACATTGAGTTAAAACCTCACGAGCTGTGCCTTGTGAAAATTTTCTCAATGGATTAGTCGCAGTTTGGAATATTTCACCAACTTATTTCGATTTGATTCTTTATATACAGCACAATACACAAAGTGATGCAATAGATATCATCATCTATTGCATCGCTTTTCTTTTTTTACCCGAAATTTGAAAGGTTTGAACATAATCGTGAAAGGTACAGCAAGAGATAGCAGGGTACAAAGATTAAAGTATATACATAAGATTCGTGCACGGAATGACCCTTTAGGGTAAAAATTGGAGGAAGTGATATGAACGATGTTTCAAATGCAGCTATAAATGATTCTGCTGCAATAGAAGACAGTTTTTCTGTCAAAAAAGTACAAAATGTTGAAAAAACAGAAAAAACCAATTGGGTGACAGGTGGCTTCTATGCCATGGGTGAGGTAGGCTGTCAGCTTTCCTGGTACATGATAAACACCTACCTGACAATTTTCTATACCGATATCGTGGGGCTCTCAGCAGCGGCGATATCTCTTATCTTTTTAGTAGCAAGAATATGGGATGCCATAAATGATCCTATGATGGGCGTTGTATGTGACAAAACCAGAACAAGATTCGGTAAATTCCGTCCATATATCATGTTTTCTCCGATATTCCTCGCGATATTCAATATTCTGACATTTACACTGTTCCCTCTGCAGGGCGTAATGAAGGTGCTTGTTTGCATGATCTGCTACATCGGTGCCGGCATGGCTTACACAGCTCTCTGCATTCCTTATCAGGGACTTTTAAATCTCGTTGCCAGGGGTTCCCAGGTTCGCATGGACTATGCATCCTGCAGAGCCATCGGTAAGGGAGCCATCAGCATGATTCTTTCAGCTGTAGCGATGC
Source organism: Oribacterium sp. UBA4274 (assembly GCA_002396005.1). GTDB lineage: Bacteria > Bacillota > Clostridia > Lachnospirales > Lachnospiraceae > Oribacterium. The sequence goes on along the minus strand of DGVW01000119.1, from coordinate 49,314 downwards.
CTCTCATTCTTTATTTCGGGCACAGCAAAGTACCTAATGCGCAAGGATATTTCCTTACCACAGTGCTTTTCTCAATCCTGCTCATCCCTTGCTGTCTGCTCTGCGCCTGGAAGTGCAAGGAGACAGTAGTGATGCCTGCAGAAGAGAATAAGAAACCGACACCTATCAGAGAGGCCCTTCCTCTTATCGTAAAGAACAAGAACATCATGATTACAGTGTTCTCAACATTTGCAGGTGCCATAGGCTGTATGGCGAGAATGTCTATGCTTGCATATTATGTACTTTATGTAGTTGGTGACCCTCGCATGATCGCGCCGATCTTCACAACCATGACAGTTTGCCAGCTTCTCGGAAATCTGGCTCTTTCATGGGGAACAAGAAAGTTTACAAAGAAGGGCTTCATGCTTATCACAACCTTTACCCAGGTAGCAGCTCTTGTAATGCTTTTCCTTGTACCTGCCGGCAATACAACATTTTTACTGGCAATTTCAGCTATAATCGGTCTCACAATGGCTAATGAAAACATAGCTCCCGGTATGATGTGTGACAGTATCGAGTATGGCGACTGGAAGTACGGTGTTCGTGAAGTTGGCCTCACATTCTCACTTGTAAGTTTTTCAGTTAAACTTGCAACAGCAGTAACAGGAATCGTAACAGTATCTTTACTTGCAGCCATCGGATATGTTCCTAATCAGGAGCAGACTCTGGCAGTAAAGACCGGCATCAATGCTCTCGTAAATCTGTTCCCTGCAATACTTATCGCAATCTCAGGAATCTCAGTTCTGTTCTATGATCTGACACCAAAGAAGATGGAGCAGATCTACGCTGACCTTGATGCAAGAAAGAATAATAAATAATTAAAAGGAGCCATGAAGAAATGTAAGTGTATTTCTTCATGGCTCCTTTGCTGCGCTCCTTTTAAAGGCATAAACCTGCAACGCATTCTTGTCTTTTATTGCACATAATCCATGAGTCGTCTTAATCTTGCAACAAAATCGGGGCTTAAATAAACGAAGAGGAAAGAGGACTTAGCCCCAAAGAGATATTATGGATACATCAAAAAGAGATGCGAAAACGCATACTTAAGGAGGATTATTTCAATGAAAAAGAACATATTATCAGCACTTCTTGCAGGTGCTATGGCAATTTCTATGACAGCATGCGGTAGTTCAGCACAGGCAGAAACCGTTAAGGCAGCAAATCCGGAGACTGCAGGAACAGAGTCCACGGAAGCAGCAACACATATTTACGTATTGACTGCACCTGAAGATCACGGTTGGACAGGTTCGGTTGCAACATTTGCAAAAGAAAAGGTTTCTGAGATCAATAGTGAAGGCAAGTACTCAGCAGAAGTCATCACCTGTGAAAATGCAGCATACCAGATCACTCAGATTGAAGACATCCTTGCAAAGGGTGACAAGAATATTGCTGTAGTTATCCAGCCTATTGATGACACTGTTCAGTCAGCGATCCAGAAGCTCATCGATGCATCAGTTCCTTATGTTGCATTTGACCGAATCATCAGTGGAGTAGAGGACAAGGCTGTTTCCAATGTCAAGGGCGATAATGAAGGAATCGGTGCAGGTTCCGCAGCCTATTTCGTATCCCTGGGACTGAACCCTGGAGATAAGGTCTATGTATATGAAGGTGATACATCATCAGTTACTACACTTCGTGATCAGGGATTTACAGAGTATCTTCTCGGAAATCTGGAGTTTGACGGAAACAGGATTTCAGATGATGATAAGTGGACTCAGGATCAGATCGACAGTGCCATCACTTATTCCGGAGCAATGAACTGGAGCAGATCAGATACAAAGGCCGCCTTTGAAACACTCATGGGCGACAGCTCAAACACTGATATAAAGTGGTTCTATGCAGAGGATGATGAGCTTGCCATGGGTATCCTTGAGGCTCTTAAGGGCGGCGGAATCGAGGACAGCGCTAAGGAAGCATTTTTAAACAGTAAACCTGTCATCACAGGCTGCGGCGGTCTCGATGAACTCTACGGTGTTCTGAGGGGCGAGGCTTATACAGATATCACAGAAAATCTCGGTGGAATCATGTCAGTAACCTATAGTCCAAGCATGATTCAGACTGCTATTCAGGATATGGTTGATTCACTTGATGGCAAGACAGTTACACAGGATCACGTTATCGAGTGCCGTAATGTAACAGCTGATAATGTCAAGGAATTCAAGGGCTTCAACTGATTTGAATTTATTTTAACCTAAGAGGGAAACAGCATGGTACTTCTAGAAATGAAAGGAATACAAAAGTCCTTTAGTGGTGTGCCGGTTTTAAGAGGCGTGAATCTTTCGGTTATGAAGGGTGAAATTCACGCCCTTCTTGGTGAAAACGGAGCCGGCAAGTCAACTCTCATGAATATACTGACAGGATCAATACCTTATGATGGTGGAGAGATAAAGTTTGACGGAAATACATTGAAACACATCTCCATCAAAAAATCAGAAGAGCTGGGCATAGCATTTGTACATCAGGAACTAAATCTTTTTAATGACCTTAGTGTCTATGAAAATCTTTTTATCAATAAGGAACTCACTGGATTTCTGGGAAGACTAAACAAAAGAGAAATGATACGTCGTTCACAGGAGCTGTTCGGGAGAATGGGCGTGAACATCGATCCTAAGGCTATGGTTTCCAGTCTCAGAACAGGAGATAAGCAGCTCCTTGAAATCGGCAAAGCTCTTCTCACAGGAGCAAAGCTTCTGATCCTGGATGAACCTACTTCATCCCTCAACACAGAAGAAGTTGAACACCTTTTCAGCATTGTATGTGAACTAAAGAAAAAAGGAATTTCCTTTATATTCATATCTCACAAGATGCCTGAGATTTTTGCCTATTGCGACAGCTTCACTGTCTTCAGAAACGGTGAAACGGTAGGAACCGGTAAAATCTCAGAAACCTCTCCGGAAGCTGTAACGAAGCTTATGGTAGGTCAGACCGCAGCCGCCGACACCTACGAAAAAAGAGAGACCGGTGATACCATACTTGAAATCGAACATCTCAGCGGTCATGGTTTCACCGATATATCTATGAAAGTAAGGAAGGGTGAGATAGTAGGTCTTACCGGACTGCAGGGCTGCGGCAGCAGTGAACTCATGCAGAGTCTTTTCGGCATCACACATTATGTATCCGGAAATATAAAAGTAGCCGGCAGATCCTACAGCAAAATGACTGTGCACAATGCCATGAAAGCCGGTATTGCTTTACTTCCTGCAAACAGGAAAGAAAATTCCGTTGTACCTGACATGAGCATTATAGAAAATATGTATCTTTCAGAACATGTGCTTTCTGCATCAAAATTTCACATCAGCAAAAATAAAGAACTGGGAAAATTCATGGGCTATAAAAAGCAGCTTGGTATCAAGGCAGCTTCCGGTGATGATCCAATCGTTTCTCTGAGCGGAGGTAATCAGCAGAAAGTTTTTATAGCAAGATGGCTGAACACTGATGCAGACATACTGCTGTTCGATAATCCTACACAAGGCATCGATGTTGGTGCCAAAGCTGAGATTTATAAGCTCATCCTGGCACTTGCAAAGGAGGGAAAAACCATTTTGGTAAACACCCTTGAAATTCCTGAGCTTCAGAAGATAGCCGACAAATGCGTGATATTTTATGAGGGCAGAGCTGTAAAGGTACTTAGTCACGATGAGATACAGGAACATGAAGTGATGATGTACTCAACAGGAATGCAATAGAAGAAAGGAAACAAAAATGAACACTTATCCTAGTAAAACAAATATGTTGGGAAAGATCCTGCAAAGTTACAGCTTCATATTTGTCTTTTTCATAATCTTCCTGGTTTACGCCATGACAAACCAGAGTCTTTCCTGGGGCGCCACCATGAACATATTCCGTCACTCAGCAGTTATCGGAATCACAGCTTTAGGCATGGGACTCGTTTGTCTTACAGGCGAGATCGACCTGTCAGCCGGTTCAACCCTGGCACTTATAAGCGGTATATCCGTAGTGGTTTTCAACTTAACAGGCGGAAATATACCTGTTACTCTGGCTTTCTCCCTTACGATGGGAGCATTTCTTGGATTCATAAACGGTACACTTGTAGGTGTTGTTAAAATGCCATCCTTCATCGTAACCCTCGCAACCATGCTTATCTACCGTTCTCTTGCACAGTACTTCTGCCAGCATATCGAAAAGTCTCTTATCGGTGGCGGAAGTTCAGTTTACAAGATGACTTCCGGAGCAGCAGGCTATGACATGATGTATGCCTTTGGAAATGAAAAAATTGCAACGATTCCTATTGTCGGCATTGTACTGATGCTCTTCACTGCAGCATTTGTATATATCACAAACGAAACCAAATTCGGAAAGAAAATCTATGCAGTAGGCTCCAGTGAGAAGGGGGCATTTATGGCAGGAATCAATGTGCGCCTGATGAAGATGAATGCCTTTGTCATCATGGGGATCATGATGGGTGCGGCAGCATTTCTCTGGATATGCATGAATGGTTCCTCTGATCCCGCAACAACAGGTTCCAGCTATGAAATGTACGCGATAGCAGCAGTAGTGCTCGGTGGTGTCGCCATGTCGGGCGGCAAAGGTAAGATGATCGGTGTTTTGTTCGGTTCTCTGTCATACACGGTTATCGACAAAATCATCATCGCTTTAAAAATGGATTCTCTTATCAATGATGCTATCAAGGGCGTTATCCTCATTCTGGTTATCCTCATTCAGATCGCTGGTCCACAGATAAAGGAGAAGCTCAGCACACGCAGATTACCGATGTTGAAGAAATCCGAAAAAAGTGAGGATTATGTGACAGTACCTGCATAAATCAGGAAATCAAGGCCAGAAACAGTTAACCCGATGTGTCATTTAGATTCACACCGTGTTAACCTGAAATGATTTATTGGTTGACAATCAGTCTCATAATGATTATTATTCCATATTGTAGTGTGTTGACGTTAATCAGTGAGTGGTGATTTTTTTGACACTCTCGTCATACAAGTAACAACAGGGGGATCATTATGAGAAGCAACAAAACATTGGACCTGTGCCTCATCGCACTTTTTACAGCAGTAATTGCAATAGTGAGTCAGTTCAACATCCCGCTTCCGGGTGGAGTACCGATGACTCTTCAGACATTTATCATTCCGGTTGCAGGTATAGTTCTCGGAAGTAAACGTGGTTTCACCTCAGCACTTATATACGTGCTTTTGGGTGCTGTAGGCATGCCTGTTTTCACAGGACTTAAAGGAGGCCTTGGTTCTGTTCTGGGTGTCACAGGCGGATTCATCATCTCATTTCCGTTTATAGCATTTGCAGCAGGACTCTTTGATGAGCTGGCAGTTAAGTTTTCCCATGACAAAGATGGTGTTCAGAGATCGATCACTTACTATGGCATCGTACTTCTCGGTATCATCCTCGGAAACCTCGTGAACTATGGTATCGGAACCGTCTGGTTTATGGCCATGACACACAATTCATTGGGTGCAGCTCTTGCAGGATGTGTGATTCCGTTTATACCTACAACGATACTAAAAAATGTACTTATACTCGTTCTGGGACCTGCTCTTAAACATACTCTGTATCAGGCACATCTCATCAATGTTGCAAGTGCAGCATAAATTTTCTGAGTACCAAGCCAAGCGTCAAGCTTGGCTTTTTTAGTACAGTAAACTCTATTATAGATAAAGATAAAAATTATATATGCATTAACCTTGTCGATATGACATGCAGACATGGGGTTCTGCAGACCTCTGTATGAATCTGATTTTTACATCTTTTTTATGAAAACATGTTACAGAACAGGAGGGTTTTTAAATGAGTGACAGCAACAACGCGAATAACGCCATCCAAGATCAGGCAGCCGCATTAGAAGCCGGGAGGGCTGCGTTAAGAGCTCTGTATGGTATCAACCACAAGATCACAGATGACAGCTATGACAAAACACTTGCAGTCAAGTGCAAGAACGGAACATTCGTCGGTAAGAAAAGTGACAATGTCATAACTTATAAAGGTATCCCTTTTGTCGGTAAACAGCCGGTAGGAAATCTGCGCTGGAAAGCACCGGTTGACGTTGTTCCGGATGATGGCATTTACGAGGCTTATTATAATGCAAAAAGCTCCTATGGTAATGCATCCCTGGAAGTAGGTTCCCTTTTCTATCTGGATGAAGACTGCCTGTACCTGAACGTGTGGAAACCTGATACGACGGATACTGAAAAAAAGCCTGTCATGGTATGGATTCACGGTGGTGCCTTTGAAGCAGGCGGAACTGTCGACCCGATGTTTGACTGCACCAATTTACTGAACGAGAATCCGGATGTCATTATAGTAACAATCGCATACCGTCTCGGTGTCTTCGGTTTCCTGCACCTGTCACACCTGCCTGACGGCAAGGATTACCCTGATGCTCAGAATCTGGGACTGCTGGATCAATTGATGGCTCTTAAATGGGTCAATGAAAACATCGCCTTCTTTGGTGGTGATCCTGACAATGTTACTATCTTTGGCGAATCAGCCGGTGCCGGAAGCTGCACCATGCTGCCACTTCTGGAAGGCTCCCATAAGTATTTTAAGCGGGTTATAGCAGAGAGCGGAACACCTAACCTCACGAGGTCTACCGAGGATGGCATCGCCTGCACAGATGAATTGATGAAACACTTAGGCTGCACGACCGTCAAAGAACTTCTGGCTGTGGATGCAGAAAAGCTTTTTGAGGCGTCCTCCGTCATTACCTTACGTCAGTTTCCTGAAAGAGACGGAATCCATCTGCCTCTGGAGCCGTGGAAAGCTTATGCAAACGGCGCGGTAAAAGACATTGCCTTCCTTCAGGGCTGCAACAAGGATGAGATGAATTTCTTCGTGGTAGGCTTTGGTGTAGATAATTTTGTAAAATGGGCAGCCGGACGAAAAGAGAAGCTGGTTTCGAGACTCACAGAAAATGAAAAAGAACTGGTGGAAAGTTTCTGTAAGGATGTTCCTGAAGCAGCCTATGAGCCGAATTGCAGTCTTCTGAGCCAGAGCTGGTTCAATGCACCTTCCATCAGACTTTCAGAACTCCAGACAATGGCCGGGGGCAAATCCTACACCTATTATTTCACCCCGGAGTCTCCGGATCCTGTCATGAAATGTGGTCATGCCTTAGAGCTTGCATCCGTCTTCAATCATCCGGAAATGTCCGCAGACACAGGAAGAGCCTTTGACGAGACCTTCTCAAAGACCCTTCGCAAGATGTGGATCCAATTTGCAAAGACCGGTAATCCTTCTTTAAGCGCTGACCTTGCTCCTGATGGCAAGGCACATGAATGGCCGCTCTATGACATTGAAAACAAACAGGTGATGGTCTTTGATGAGTTTGATATCCACCCTGACAAAGACGCCGTGAACCGCATCGTGGATTGGGACAGAACATACTTCCTGACTAAGTACTACTGCTGACAAGGCAGCATCTCTTTTTTACGATCTTCTACAGGAGTATATTTTTCTTTCTATATGAGGTTCTATTTTCTGATATTTTGCCGATATATGATTATGAGAACGTTGTGATTCGGGATATTGTGTCCTTTTTATGACAGTCGATGGAACGACTGCATTATCCTCATGCCCATGGAGAAGGGAGTACAGTATGAGTATAAATATATCCTTTTTTACACAGTACGGAACAGTCGGAAACTATCAGAAAACCCGGAAGTTAAAGCAGAAATGGGAAAATCGGGAACGTACCGGTGATTTCAAATCAAAAGAACCGATTTCGGGACAACCGGCACCGTCCACTCGCTCACGGCAGAAAACTTCGGACGTTATCCGCGACATGCTGCGTGACGAATCTCAGAAAATCATCGAAACTTATAAGGAACATGAGAAAAACAACAACTCTGACCAAAAACTGTCCGACATAAGAACTAAAGCCATGTATGGGCAGAATCTGTCTCCGGATGAGATGGAATACATAAAGAGTAAAGACCCTCAGTTATACCAGTCCATAAAGGCCGAGAAAGATGAGATAAAGAGTTTTGAAAAGAAGCTGAAAACTGCCAAAACCAAAGAAGAAGCGCAGCGTGTTGTCACAGAAGAGGCCAATGCTGCCCTCAGTAAGGTTAATGCTGTCACCAATAATCCTCATATACCGGAATCTGCCAAAATGTCCGTTTGCGTTTCTGAATACAGAAAGCTCATGAAAAAGCAGGAAGTATTTTCAAAATATGTGGACAAAGGCGAGTACGGAAAACTTCCTACAGAAGCAGAGAAGCATAAGGCTGAAAAGGAAATCCTGGAAGCCCGGGAGGAAGAACTGCGCAATGCCGGAAAGACAGAAGACATTGCAGAAGATGACAAATCTGAAGATGCCTCTGTATCTTTACAGCAAGCCGATGAACCTGAAAAAGATGATAAAACTACTGACAGTTCTGTTTTAAAAACTAAAACTAACGAATCTACTGACAGTTCTGTTTTCAAGACAAAAATTTACGAATCCACAGAACAGGCTAAATCGTCTCCGGAAGCAAGAAAAGTCGAGCAGGCTAAAAGAAAATCTCACTACGGAAAACTCTTTTCAGATGAAAATGAGGATTCCGGAAATGTTTCCTTCAAGGCTTAACTGATAAAACCGACATATATTTACTTCATACCACACATGTATTATATCCATATCTTATATGCCTTAACCCTGTTGACAGCACCTTAAACCAACCTTAAAATACAACTAATTTAATATCTAAACCGTTGAAGCGGAGATAAAACTATGTATGCTCCCACAGAGAGTCGGCGATGGTGAGAATCCGGCAGAAAACAGCATGGCAAATGGACCGCTAAGGGCACAATGAAAAGCAGAAACAGTATTGATGTATTTTTATATGACTGCTGAGTATCCTGTGACGTAAGGCTTACGTTAGTAGCCGGAGATATGTTGGTATCTCGCAAAGCGCACATAGTATGTGAAGCAGGGTGGCACCGCGAATAAGTTTAATCGTCCCTGGCAGAATCTGTTATGATTCTGCCAGGGTTTTTTATTATATATACCCAAGCGAGCTAATAAAGGAGGACAATATGGCATTTCCTAGTTACGAGACAGTTAGAACCTACCAGAATGACAACCGCTACAAGTACATCCCGGTTGCCAAAGAAATACTTTCGGATTTTCTCACCCCCATCACCGCTCTCAGAATCCTTAAAAGTGTGTCCAATCATGTATTTATGCTGGAATCTGTTGAGAACCGCGAAAAATGGGGACGCTATACATTTATAGGCCTGAATCCGAAGATGGAGATCACTTGTCTGAACGGAGTATTCAAAGCTGGCGGACTAAGCATTAAGACCGATCGTCCTTACGACTATATCCGCCAGATACTTTCAGAATATAAAATGCCGAAGATTCCCGGACTTCCTTCCTTCACCGGAGGTCTGGTGGGCTACTTTTCCTATGATTACCTGAAATATTACGAGCCTTCCCTCAATCTCGATGCCGAAGATACAGAGCATTTTAATGACATTGACCTGATGCTTTTTGACAAGGTCATAGCCTTTGACAACCTGAAACAGAAGATCGTCATAATCGTAGATGCAGAGCTTGCCGGAGGTGAAAGTGCTTATCACAATGCAGAGCGCGAGATAGAGAACCTGGAAAAGCTCCTGAAAACCGGAACTCCTAAACAAGATGAACCGGGGCGCCTTTTAAGTGAAGTAAAACCTTATTTCGATAAGGAACATTTCTGCGATATGGTAAAAAAAGCGCAGCACTATATCCATGAAGGAGACATTTTCCAGATAGTTCTGTCAAACCGTATGGAAGCTGATTACACAGGAACACTGCTCAATACCTACCGTGTTTTGCGAACCCTCAATCCTTCACCATATATGTTCTATTTTTCAAGTGCAGATCTTGAGGTTGCCGGAGCTTCACCGGAAACTCTGGTAAAGCTTGAAGACGGAGTACTACATACCTTCCCCCTTGCAGGAACAAGACCTCGAGGAAAAACAGAAGAAGAGGACAAACATCTCGAAGAAGAACTGCTTCAGGACGAAAAAGAACTTGCGGAACACAACATGCTGGTAGATCTCGGTCGTAATGATATCGGCCGCATAAGCAGGTTCGGAACCGTGAAAGTTGAGAAATATCATGAGATACAGAGATATTCACATGTAATGCATATAGGATCAACTGTACGCGGTGAGATAAGAGAGGACTGTGATGCATTGGATGCCGTCGGTTCCATACTGCCTGCAGGTACACTGTCAGGAGCGCCAAAACTGAGAGCCTGCCAGCTCATTAACGACCTGGAGAACAACAAACGCGGTATCTATGGCGGCGGAATCGGATATATAGACCTGAGCGGAAATCTGGATCTGTGCATCGCCATCCGCATAGCTTACAAGAAAAACGGTAAAGTGTTTATCAGAAGCGGCGCCGGAATAGTTGCAGATTCTGTCCCTGAAAATGAATATCAGGAGTGTATCAACAAGGCGGCAGCAGTGGTAAATGCATTAAAACAGTCGGAGGTGATCTAATATGATTCTTCTTATAGATAATTACGACAGCTTTACTTATAATCTATATCAGATGCTCGGAAGCCTGGAGCCGGATCTCAAAGTCATACGAAATGATGTATATACTGTTTCGGAGATCCGGGATATGTCACCTTCCGGCATCATCATCTCGCCGGGGCCGGGACGACCTGAAGACGCGGGCATTTGCCCAGAGGTGATACGGGAGCTTCGTGGTGAGATTCCTATACTTGGTGTCTGCCTCGGTGAACAGGCCATATGTATGGTCTATGGAGCTCACGTTAGTTACGCGAAACAGCTTATGCACGGAAAGCAGTCAGACACGAGACTTGACTGTGAAAGTCCTCTTTTCAAAGGACTTCCGGAATACATCAAAGTTGCAAGATATCACTCTCTTGCGGTTGTGGCAGAGACTCTGACTGAAACAGATTTAAAGATCAGCGGAGTAACTCTCGATGGTGAGGTCATGGCAGTTGAAGACCGTATACGTAATGTCTACGGCGTCCAGTTCCACCCTGAATCCATCCTGACACCGGAAGGAGAGAAGATACTGAGCAATTTCATTGCATTAACACGTACCAAGATGTGATTGGAGCACTGATATGAAAATATGGATAGCCCGGCACGGGCAGACCCGCTACAACAAACAGCACCTTATGCAGGGCAGAACCGATGAACCTCTCAACGAAACCGGTATACAGCAGGCAAAAACAGCAAGAGAAAAGATAGGAAACATAAAATTTGATGCGGTTTATGCAAGCCCTCTTTCAAGAGCCATCACCACCGGTTCCATAGTAGGTAATGTAGATCCTTCTGAGATAATCATCGATGAACGACTTATAGAAGCCGACTTTGGACGATACGAACTCAAAAACTACTATCTCCTGGGACTGCCCATGATGCTTTACTGGTACCTGCCGGAGTTTTTTCCGGCGCCTGAAACTGTAGAGACTATTGCCTCCATGATTGAAAGAAGTCATTCCTTCCTGAAAGAACTGGAGAGAAAGTCCTATGACAATGTTTTGATCGCCTGTCATGGCGGCATCATGCGTCCGCTATCCGGATACCTTATGGATAAACAAAACGGTATCTACTGGAGACCTAAACCAAAGAATTGTGAGATAAGGGTGTTTGAGTCTGTAGATGGAAAACATAAATTCCTGCAGGATATAATCTGATTTAAGTTTTTATTCATAACTCCATGCATAATTTTTCCTGTGGATTCGTTTTATGCATCCTATTATGCATATTATTCCACAAAAATTGCATTTTTATGAATAAAAATACTTGATTTATCAAAATAAAGGTCTATAATCTTTTGACATAGAACAAATTACATTGGTTATACAATTTTTTATCATTATAACCTGATGATGTATTTTTATTGTTAAAGTATGTTTTACATATTTCAGCTCCGCAAAAGGATTGTGGCAGATGTGACACTTACATACGTATATTTATCAGGTTTATAGAGGAGGACGTTATGAAAAAGAATCTTGCAGTACTTATGGCCGCTGTTCTTGCAACAGCTTCACTTGCAGCCTGCGGATCATCAAAGACAGCAGAGACAACTGCAGCTGCTGCAAACGCCGCTGCCGAAACAGAGGCAACTGAAGCA
>DGVW01000119.1:6755-37149 GCA_002396005.1 Oribacterium sp. UBA4274 | reverse complement strand
GAGGAAGCTGCAACAGAAGCTCAGGAAGAAACAAAAGCAGCTGATGAGAAAGAGGGCGCTGCTGAAGGATCAGGAGAGACTGCTGAAATCCCTTCAGATTTCACAACAATCACACCGGGCAAACTTACAATAGGTACATCCCCTGACTTTGCTCCATACGAGTTCTATCATATCAAGGATGGTAATCCTGAGCTTTCAGGTTTTGATATCTCACTTGCACAGAGGATTGCCGATGATTTAGGTCTCGAGCTTCAGGTAGTTCCGATGGATTTTGATGGTATCCTCATGGAGCTTCAGAACGGCAACATCGATCTCGGTATCTCCGGTTTCTCACCAAGCCCTGAGCGTGCCCAGACCTTTGACTTCTCAGATATCTACTACACAGGCGGACAGGCTTTCGTTATCCGCGAGGCTGATTCTGACAAGTACAAAGATTATTCAGCATTTGACAAGCTCCCTGTAGGTGCTCAGAACGGCTCTATCCAGATGAACCTTGCTCAGCAGAATACTCCAAACGCAAACATCATCGGTCTTGCCAAGGTTACTGATATCGTTTCAGAGCTTGTTTCAGGTAAGCTTGAAGGCGCTTTCATCGAGACAGCAGTTGCGGAGCAGTACATCAAGAACTATCCTGAACTCAAGATTGCCTGGGATGTACCTTATGACACAGAGGGTTCAGCTATCGCTCTCAAGAAGGGCAGTGATCTTCTTCCTGCAGTTAATGCCGTAGTAAACAACGTTTTGTCAGACGGCTCCATGGATGAGTACATCGCTACTGCACAGGATCTTGCATCTGATGAGGGTAATGTTTTCGAAGGTCAGCTTGATGCAAACGGCCAGGTTGCCGCTAACTGATCACGATAGATTAAGCAAGCATTTATCCATAATTTTCTCCGGGTTTCAGCACCCGGAGATTTTTGAGTTTATGTTTTCAGTTTATTTTTTGAAAGGCAGGAATATTTTATATGACCATTAGTTGGGCCAATATGAGTAAGATCTTTTCTTATGGCAACATGTTCCAGCAGGGACTCATCGTAACTGTGCTGCTGGCATTATGTACCGTATTTTTCGGTTTCTTTTTAGCTTTCGGACTGGCACTTATGCTTTTATCAGACGTAAGACCCTTCAGAAGTCTCGAAAAGATCAAAACAGACGATATAAAAAAGAAAAAGCGCTATGATTTCATAGCAAAGTTCAATCCTGTACAGCTTATCGCAAACATTTACGTACAGTTTGTAAGATGTACACCTATGCTGGTTCAGATATTCCTGGTTTACTACATAGTATTCGGATTTGTAACCTTGCCTAAGTTTACCTTCTTCGGCTTCATACAGTTCGAGAGATTTTTCCCTGCGGCTGTTGCTCTGGCTCTGAACTCCGGAGGATATATGAGTGCCGTTATCAGAGGCGGCATCGAGGGTGTTGATGCAGGGCAGACTGAGGCGGCAAGATCCCTCGGTATGACCAAAGCCCAGACCATGTATCACATCATCCTTCCACAGGCTGTTAAAAACATCCTTCCTGCAGTTGCCAACGAGTTCGTAACTATCATCAAGGAGTCATCCGTCTGCTATACCATCGGTGTACAGGACATCATGTTCAATGTAAAAAGCGTGCAGTCAGCAACTTTCATAATCGCTGAACCGCTCATCATGGCAACATTCCTATACTTCTGCCTGTGCTTCCCGACATCAAAGATCATTGAGTATGTAGAGAGGAGGATGCGTCAAAGTGACAACAGATAATAAAGCTCTCATCCAGGTAAAAGGCCTGAAAAAACATTATAATTACGGTAAACTCAAGGCACTCGACGGCGTAAGCATCGACATCAACAAAGGGGACGTAATGGTAGTCATCGGGCCGTCAGGTTCCGGAAAGTCAACATTTCTCCGCAGCTTAAATCTCCTTGAGGAGCCGACTGACGGAAGTATCATCTTCGATGGTCAGGATATAGTAAACTCCAAGATCAATCTTGATGAGTTTCGTCAGAGAATGGGTATGGTGTTCCAGCACTTCAATCTTTTTCCACATAAGACCATACTTGAAAACCTGACCCTCGCTCCTCAGATAGTCAGAAAGCAAAGCAAGGCAGAGGCAGAGAAGCGTGCTCTTGAGCTCCTTGACAGAGTAGGTCTCAAGGACAGGGCCAATGCCTATCCCGTTCAGTTATCAGGAGGTCAGAAGCAGCGTGTTGCTATCGTAAGAGCTCTCTGCATGGACCCGGAAGTTATGCTTTTTGATGAACCAACCTCCGCTCTTGACCCTGAGATGGTAGGAGAGGTTCTTGAAGTTATGAAGGAACTTGCAAAACTCGGCATGACCATGGTCTGTGTCACACATGAGATGGGATTTGCAAGAGAAGTAGGAAACAGAGTCGTTTTCATGGCAGACGGCAATATCGTTGAACAGGGAACCCCTGAAGAGATATTTGATCATCCGAAGAGTGAAAGGCTCAAGGATTTCCTCGGAAAAGTGCTTGAAGCATAAAGATTGAACTATATCAGGGAATTTGAAGATGCTCCAAAAACGGTGCATCTTTTTTTGTATTAAATTCGAATTAAGTCATAAGTATATTGGCTCCTGTACGAATATAATAGAAACTGCACTATTACTTTTTATACTAATTTTAGAAAGAAAAACATTTTCTGCATGTAAAATAAGCAAGATATGATATACAATCAGAAAACAACTAGAATGGATAGCTTGTGTAACATTCCATATACAAGTTATCCGGAAAGAGTGACCCAATGACAGACATAAAAGAAAAAGTAATTAACTATATAGATTCAAACAAAAAGATATTCACTGACCTTGCCGATAAAATCTGGGAGAATCCCGAGCTCAGTCTCAAGGAGTTCAGGTCCGCAGCATTTTATGAGCAGGTTCTGGAAGAAAACGGATTCAAGGTAGAAAAGTGTTTTGATGATATCGAAACAGCCTTTACGGGAACTTTCGGTTCCGGACATCCTGTCATAGGTATCCTTGGCGAGTATGATGCACTTTCCGGTCTCAGTCAGGAACGAGGCTCTATAGAACATAAACCTGTAGTTCCCGGTGGTGCAGGTCATGGCTGCGGTCACAACATGCTGGGCACAGGTGCACTTGCCGCAGCCTTCGGCATCAAACATTACCTTGAAACAACTGGTCACGAAGGAACTGTCATATTCTTCGGATGCCCCGGAGAAGAGGGCGGTTCTTCCAAATCTTTTATGGCCAGGGATGGAATATGGAAAAAGCTTGATGCAGCTCTCACCTGGCATCCTGAGGATGTTAATGAAGTAACCACCGGCACCAACAATTCCACAATCCAGATACTCTATGATTTTCACGGAACAGCTGCACACGCAGCTGGTGATCCTGAGCATGGCCGTTCAGCTCTTGATGCAGTGGAGCTTATGAATACAGGCGTACAGTATCTGAGAGAACATATGACCAGTGACTGCCGTGTGCACTATGCCATAACAGATGCAGGCGGAATTTCACCTAACGTTGTTCAGGACCATGCTTCTGTTCTGTACATGGTCCGCGCCGGCAAGGTAAAAAACTGCGTTGAACTTCTCAAGAGAGTAGATAAAATTGCTGAAGGTGCAGCGCTCATGACAGAAACCACCTTTGACAGAACCTTCATAGATGGAACTGCTGATCTTGTTCCAAACTTCACCCTTGAAAATGTTCTCTATGATAACTTCAAGGAGGTGGGGCTCCCGACTTACACCGGAGAGGAACTTGATTTTGCCAAAAAACTCAGGGCTACCTGTCCTGAAAATCCGGCACCTGGCTTTGCTTCACAGTTTGACGATGATATAAGAGCTTATACAGAAGAGATGAGTAATCACGGTGAGGAAGGCATCAACAATTTCCTTGTGCCTCTGTATCACAGCACAGCCTTCAGAGCAGGCTCCACAGATGTCGGGGATGTATCCTGGGAAACACCAACTGCTCAGATTCACGTAGCTGGATTTGTGAGCGGTGCTCCCGGTCACAGCTGGCAGAATGTCTCCTGCGGCGGCTCCTCCATAGGTCACAAAGCGCTTATCCAGGCCGGAAAAGTTCTGTCCTGTGCAGCTATCGACCTTTACGAAAACCCGGAACTTCTCAGGGAAGCCCGTGCAGAATTTGAAAAGCGCACAGCCTCCGGATACGTTTGTCCTATAGAGGACGGCGCAAAACCGATTGCGATATGATATTTTTTAGAAAGATTCAGATAATTTATGTACGAAGGATTTTTACCTATCAACAAGGAAGATATGTTGGAAAAGGGCTGGACCCAGCCTGATTTTGTCTATGTATGCGGTGACGCTTATGTAGACCACTCAAGTTTTGGTGCAGCCATCATCTCAAGGATACTGGAGGCTCATGGCTATAAGGTCGCTATGCTTCCTCAGCCTGACTGGACAAACAAAGCTTCCATAACAGAATATGGCGAACCGCGTCTGGGTTTCCTTGTATCAGCAGGAAACATGGATTCAATGGTCAATCACTATACTGTCGCAAAAAAGCATCGTAAAACAGATGCTTATACTCCGGGCGGAGTCATGGGAAAGCGTCCAGACAGGGCAGCAACAGTATACTGTAACCTCATCCGGCAGACCTATAAACACACGCCGATCATCATCGGAGGTATCGAAGCCAGTCTTCGCAGACTTTCACACTATGATTACTGGTCCGACAGCATTCGCAGATCCATACTGCTGGACAGCGGAGCGGACATCATTTCCTACGGAATGGGTGAGCACAGTATCGTCGAAATAGCCGACGCTCTGAACTCAGGTATCCTGGCAAAAGACATCACATGGATACCCGGAACCGTATACAAAACTCGTAACGAATCGGAAATATATGATGCCGTAAGGCTCCCGGACTTTGAAGAGATCAAAGCAGACAAGAGAAAATATGCCGAGAGCTTTGCCCTTCAGTACAGAAACACAGATCCTATAAGCGCAAAACGCATCTACGAATGTTATGACGGTGCCATGTTCGTAGTACAGAATCCGCCTGCAATGCCTCTTACCGAGATGGAGATGGATGATGTCTACTCACTGCCTTATATGAGAGCATGGCATCCTGTCTACGACAAAGATGGAGGTATTCCTGCCTTCGGCGAGATAAAAGAAAGTATCACTCAGGCAAGAGGCTGCTTCGGCGAATGTAATTTCTGTGCCCTCACCATGCACCAGGGCCGTATCGTTCAGGTGCGTTCTCATGAGAGTGTACTGGAAGAAGCAAAAGAAATCACTCAGGACAAAGAGTTCAAGGGATATATATTTGACGTTGGCGGTCCTACTGCCGAGTTCAGAGGCCCTGCCTGCAGCAAGCAGCTCACCCACGGAGCCTGTGTCAACAAAAAATGTCTCTGGCCTAACCCTTGCAAGAATCTGAAGGTAGATCACTCAGATTACGTAAAACTCCTGCGGGAAGTTCGTTCTCTTCCGGGTGTCAAAAAAGTATTTGTACGTTCCGGTTTCCGTTTTGATTATCTCATGGCAGATTCTAACAAGGAGTTCCTCCGGGAAATCTGTGAGCATCACGTTTCAGGTCAGATGCGAGTGGCTCCGGAGCACGTTTCGGATAATGTCCTGAAAGAGATGGGCAAGCCCAATGTTGAGGTATACAATTCCTTCGTAAGAGAGTTTGAGAAGATCAACAAGGAACTGAAGCTAAATCAATATATAGTTCCTTACCTCATGTCAAGCCATCCGGGTTCACGACTCAAGGATGCCATAACTCTTGCAGAGTACATACGTGATATGGGATATATCCCGGAGCAGGTTCAGGATTTCTATCCGACGCCGGGAACAGTTTCCACCACCATGTACTATACCGGGCTGAATCCTCTCACCATGGAAGAGGTTTACGTTCCCCGTAACCCTCATGAGAAAGCCATGCAGAGAGCTCTCATCCAGTATCGTAAACCGGAAAACTATGAGCTCGTCAAAGAAGCTCTGTTAAAGGAACACCGTGAAGATCTCATAGGTTTCGGTCCTTTGTGCCTGATTCGACCAAGAAAAGCAAAGGAGGATATATCAAAGCCTAAGGACAGCCACCAAAAGCCTGGCAGCCAAAAACGTGCTGCCCATAATGACCATAAGAGCCATATGCCTGCCAAAGGAAGTTCAAGGAACAAGCTTCATCATAAGTAATAAGACGTGCGTGTCAAAAGTCGATATCGAATAGCCGGAGGAATTGTTCCCAATCTGAAATGTTATAGCAAATGCACTTTAATCGAAATGTTTTGGTAAGGTTTATTATCTCTCCTCATGCTATGATATAAACACTTAATCTGAACATCCATCCTGATAAATCAGTGCCGGATTTTATGAATAAGTGCTGTTCCTAAGTATCATTACTTTTGAATTCAGACATTTACATTATAAAGAGGAGAGAAACAGGCTTTTGTTTCAGCTACGAAACAGCTTGTCCAGATATTATGAAAAATACAAAAAAATACCTGAAAAAAATTGCAGCAGAGCTGATGCTCGCTTCTATGATGACAGTACAGGTCTCAACATTTGCACTGGCCGACACACAGACCCCTGTAGTAGAAATAACAGATTATGGTCCTATAGGTGCTTCAACAACTGAAGATAACAGTGCTTCTTTAGTGCCTTCAGGAGAGAGTGCTGCTGCAGAAACAACGGCAGCCGATAACAGTACGACCGTTACTGTCACAGGAACATCTATGGCTGCGGGATCCGGAACAGTCAGCGATACAACTACACAGACTCCAGCGGAAACTACCACAGCTGCCGGAACATCAACAGCCGATATTTCTGCCTCCGGCACTGCTGTAACTTCTGCAGCCGGTACAACATCTGCAGGAGCAGCAACTACCAACGCATCTTCACAAAACAACGAAATTATATCTGCATCGACAGATTCTGCTGCAAACACTGCAGCTGTCTCTGCTTCAAACGGTACATCAACTACAGCATCAACAGATTCCACAACAACCGGATCAACTACACTGAACGGAACCAATTTCTTCCAGACCACAAGCGGAAACAGCTTTTTACAGACAACTCTCACGGCTCATCCTGAGGTAAATGCCAACTTTGCAATCCTTGTGGATGCGGATTCCAATCTTGTTGTTGCAGAAAAGAACAGTGAGAGCAAAATGTATCCGGCATCTATGACAAAGGTTATGACTCTTCTTGTAGCCTGTGAACATATCACCAATCTTTCGGATGAGGTAGAGATAACCAGCGATATCGTACAGTATGTCAATGACAATGACGCATCAAACTGCGGCTTCAAAGCAGGAGAGAAGGTAACTGTTCAGGATCTTCTGTATGGTCTGATACTTCCATCAGGTGCCGACGCCGCACTTGCACTGGTACGCTATATTGCAGGATCCGAAGAGCAGTTCGTAAACCTCATGAATCAAAAAGCTCAGGAGCTCGGAATCTCAGCAACAACTCATTACACCAACAGTACCGGACTTTATAATGACAACCACTATACAACTGCCAAGGATATGGCACTTGTTATGAAATATGCAGCAGCCAATCCTTATGCAAGTGCCATACTTTCAACGAGATCCTACACCACAAAGCCAAACAACAAGAGAAGCACAGGCCTCACTTTCTCCAATCTTTTCTTAAAGCGTATCGACAGCCAGTCTACAGGCGGTACCGCACTTATGGCAAAGACCGGTTACGTTTCAAAAGCCGGAAACTGTGCCGTATCCTGCTTCACAGGTGCCAGCGGTAAGCATTATATCTTGGTAACCGGTAAAACTTCCGGAGCATGGAATGTAGTTTACGCTCACAGAGATCTCTATAAAACTTATGGTAAGTAAGTGATATTTTATTTCACTTTCAGGCGCCGTCAGATGAGAGTGTATCCCCCATAAAACCGGGATGCATTCTCATCTGACGGCTTTTTATTGTTTTCTTTATGTAACTCTATTCTTATATTTTGTATAAGTTCTCGCGATATAGACTTATGAAGGTATATCATTTTATTCATCATATATAATTTATCTTATGCTATAATTTAAATATATTATGCCTAGACACACATAGTATGGAGGTGCACATGTCCGAAAAAAAGGGAGGTCTTGTTGAACCCGCAAAAATAATCGTTATTAAAATCGGCAACGACCCGGAACAGTTCAAAGTAGAAAAGGAGCTTGAGATCGGTAAGCAGAGCCTTTTTCACTTTAAAAATGAAGATAAAATTTCACTGGTATATCCACTTCTTGACAAATCCCAGGGAAAGCTCAGTCATTTTCTCGGCGATTGGCACTATAAAAACCTTACAGAGGCCAATGTTACTACAATCAACGATCAAGTGGTTTCACTGAATTCTGATACTGTACTTAAAAACGGTGATGTCATCCGTATCACAAAAGATGATGACATGCTTATCTTTGTCTTCCTGACCAAGTTCGTAGGAAATCTTGAGTGGAAACGTGTTCACTTAAGTAAAGAACAGCAGATTTACCATATATACAGTCATGTCAGCGAGTATCTTTCCAAAGTAGACTCACAGGAACCTTCCGGATCCGGTGAATCTGATCATCATGCAATAGTCAGATACAAGGATGGCTCCTGGCAGGTTGAAGATGTCGATACTACCCGTGGCGTTTTCGTTAATCAAAATAAGATTGAAGGTACAAAGGTACTGAATCTCTATGACGTTATCAATATCGGCGGTACTCATTTCGTATTTGTAGGTGATTATCTTGCATACAATCATGAGACCTTCAAGAGCAACGATCTTGAGATACATATACAGGAACGTTCCGTACGCAGTATGTTCAAGAAGCAGGTACTCCTGAAAGACATTAACCTTAAGATCGAACCGGGCAATATGGTACTCATTCTGGGCGGTTCAGGCGCAGGCAAGACAACATTTATCAATGCCGTAACAGGATACGAAAAGGCCAAAGCAGAAATAAAGCATGGTGATCTCAGTGTTTACAATGACTATGAGAAAATGAAGTACAATATCGGTATGGTTCCTCAACAGGACCTCCTGAGAGGAGATGATACCGTCATCATGACTCTTACCAATGCAGCCGAGATGCGTTTGCCTACCAGCTCCACAAGTGCAGACAGAAAGGAACGTATCAAAAATACTCTTGAGCTTTTCGGACTTGACTCTGTTAAAAATGAACTGGTAGATAAGCTGTCCGGTGGTCAGCGTAAGCGTCTGTCCATAGCCGTAGAGTTCGTGGCCAATCCAAGTCTCTTTATCCTTGATGAGCCGGATTCCGGACTGGATGGAGTTATGGCGAGAGATCTTATGAAACAGCTTCGTCATATTGCAGATCAGAAAAAGATCGTTATGGTCATAACTCATACACCTGACCGTGTTATAGATCTTTTC
This sequence comes from Oribacterium sp. UBA4274, assembly GCA_002396005.1. Lineage (GTDB taxonomy): Bacteria > Bacillota > Clostridia > Lachnospirales > Lachnospiraceae > Oribacterium. Next base: position 27,816 of record DGVW01000119.1, on the reverse strand, counting down.
GACAAGGTTATAGTGCTTGCCAAAAACAGCAGTCGTACAGGTCAGCTTGCATTCTACGGTTCGATAGATGAAGCAAGAAAGTTCTTTGATAAGCCGACAATGGAAGACATCATCCTTGCCATTAACAGTGAGGGTGAAGGAGGAGAAGGCCGCGCAGATCTTTTTATAGAGAAATTTGCAAAACTTCAGGCTGAAAAGGCTCAGGCAGATGCAAGTGCCAAATCTGACGACGAAAGTGTCAAAACTGATGATGGGATAACTGTTGAAGCCGAAACTTTCGATACAGAACATCATAAAAAAGAAAAAACAGCAGAAGACAATACCGGCGAAGCTACAAACGGAGAAATCGTGGATATCGGAATTGTTTGAAGGGCAGAAATCAGAGCAACAGCTCTTAGGTACAACACAGAAGAAATGAGGCAACAAATAATGGATGAGGAAATCATCAAACATAATCATACAGGCCGGTTAGGTCAGGTTTCTATCTACCTCGGCAAGCTATTCCGTATTTTTATACATGAGAGAGATTGGAAGGGGCTTCCTTTATCTGCTGCCATAGCATTGATGGTCGCTTTTGTAATGGGAAAAAATTTATTCACCAATATGGAGCGCCTAAAGGCAGGTGCATTTGCCATTGTATGCGTCTGCATATGGAATGGTTTCTTCAATTCAATTCAGGTAGTGTGCAGAGAACGTGCCATAGTTAAGCGTGAACACAGATCCGGATTACACATCAGCGCTTATATAGGCGCACACATGATATATCAGGCATTCATTTGTCTTTTGCAGGTGATTATATCCATAGCAATCTATAAGTGGTATGGTATTGTTTTTCCTGAAGAAAGTATCGTGACCGGAAATTTCATTCTGGATTTTGGTATAACCTTATGGCTGATAACCTATGCTGCCGACATGATGGCACTTATGGTATCCTGTATAGTCAAAACCACCACTGCTGCGATGACAGTTATGCCGTTCCTGCTCATCATACAGCTTGTATTTGCAGGTGTAATCTTTTCCTTCAGCGGAGGACCGGCAGCTATAGTACAGAAGATGACTTTCAGTCATTGGGGCACCGTAGCCATCTGTTCTGTGGCAGATTACAATGACCTTACATCACATGCTTTGTTCTCAGCCATATACCAGTTCAGGAGTGTGCCGGAGATTAAATCATTGGTAGATTACATACAAAGAACCAATATCCGTTATAAGATGGATATCCTGTCTGCCCAGTCCATGAAGGAATCCCTTTACGCAGGGACCATCCCAAATATACTGAAATGCTGGGGTGTGTTGGCAATTATCGGATTGGTCTGTGTGACCATCGGCATCATCTGTCTGGAGATGATTGACAGAGACAAACGATAAGTGATCTGCGCTGATATAATGTCATATCCATAAAAAGTGCCGTGCATAAAGTGATAGATCAATCTTTATGCACGGCACTTTTTCCTATAAACCTATTATGTTTTACATATATTTCCCTTGCTGACAACTGATATATGCACATCGCATTATAGCAGGTACCCACCGCTTTACTTTGTTGATTCCATCCAGTTGACCGAGCACTTTAGAACCTGATGTACTTTTTCTTCCCTGGTTTCCTCTATCTGATCAATAAGGATCTCGGCAGCTTTCTGTCCCTCTTCATAAGCCGGCTGGACTATGGTGGTGATCTTAGGGTCGGAGAAAATTGCCCATTCAACATTGTCAAATCCTATGATACCAAGCTGATCCGGTATCTGATCCTTCAATGGCTGGAGTGCCTTGTATACCTCAGGCAGCGCCCAACAGTTTGGAACATACACAAGCGTCGGGTGGTTTTTTTTCAAATTTGATTTTACAAACTGAAGTATTTCCTCGCAATCAATCTCACCTTCCTTGATCAGAAGATTCTGAAAACTAAAGCCGTTTTCGGTAATGCAGTCTGTAAAACCCGAGGATCTCTCGATACGTGTACTGAGCCTCGAAGGATCTGCACCTATCATAAGGAAATGAGAGTAACCCTTCCCTATGAGACTTTCCACTGCCTTATAAGTAGCAGTGTAGTTATCCGTTTTTACCCAGTAGGCATCCTCTTCATAAACCTTACTGTCAAAATAAACAAACTGCTTACCTTCACTTTTAAGAATTTTTGCCACTTCATGAAAGCCGGGAGTAGGCTGTATGATAAAGCCATCGGCACCAAGAGTGAGCATCCTGTTCACATAACTTGACTCCATCTCAGGGTCGTATGCCGAGTTTCCGATCAGTGTCTGATATCCTCGTTTCCTTGCAGTGTCTTCGATACCTTTAACTATCTTATTGGAAAATGTATTGGTTATATCACCAATGATAACACCTATCAGCTTTGTCTTTTTCTGATTAAGTGTTCTGGCAGCAATATTAGGACGATATTTAGTCTGCTCTATGATCTCCTGTATCTTGTTTCTGGTATCTTCTGACATCTTTTCCGTTTTTCCATTGAGAAAAAAAGAAACTGTGGTCTTTGATACACCCGCCATCTCCGCTATTTCTTTAATAGTTATCTTTCCTTCGCGTCCCATAAACTCTCCGCACCCTTACATATTTAACCGGTAAACCTGTTGATTTTCCGCATTGTTTTCATTTTAATTTTGTTATAACCCATTGTCAACTCCACATAGTAATGCCCATATAAAATACTTAATTATTAACTATTCTTATACTATGGATTTATACAATTTAGTTTTGTATAATACATCTGTCCTATTATGTAAAGGCTTACATTTTGGAATATAGAGTTTTTCCTTAGGAATACAGAAAGGAATTTGATATATGATACGTTTCATCCTTGCCTCAGCCTCTCCGAGAAGGTCTGAGTTGCTCAAACAGATAGGCATTGATCCGGAAATCATGCCAAGCGACATAGAAGAGAAGATTATTTCGAGAGATCCGGAAGAGGTGGTGAAGTCACTGTCACGTCAGAAGGCTGCAGACATAGCATCAAAAATCTGCAGAGCAAACAGAGACTCCGGAGATGATATCCCAAATTCAAGTGAAAAGTATCATTCCATAGTACTTGGTGCAGATACAGTAGTGTCCGTAGATGGTCAAATCATGGGAAAACCACATTCACATGAGGAAGCAAATGCGATGATCTCACGTCTTCAGGGCAGAGCCCATCAGGTCTTCACCGGAGTCACAATCATTGTGACAGATGGGCAGAAAATAGTGGATATAGAAACATTTGCAGTAAAAACCGATGTGTATGTATACACTATGTCCGAACATGAGATAAAAAGCTATGCCGACTCTGAAGAACCCATGGACAAGGCCGGGGCCTACGGCATACAGGGCTACTTTGCAAGATATATCCAGGGGATAAACGGAGACTACAACAACGTAGTGGGACTTCCGGTTTCAGAGGTTTATCATCGTATCAAGCATTTACTGTAAAGGAGAATAATGTGTATCACTATCTTTTTAGATTAAACCGAATATATGACAAACAGAAGATAAACTGGGACGATCTCGAGTTCACCGATCTCGACCTCAAAAAGCTGCTGATACCTCTCATGATTGAAAATCTGCTTACATCCTTTATGGGAATGGCAGACTCCATGATGGTCACAAGAGTCGGCAGTGAAGCCATTTCCGCTGTATCCCTGACAGATACCCTGAATACTCTGGTGCTGCAGATGTTCTCAGCGATCGCCACCGGCGGAACTATCATCTGTTCACAGTACATCGGTGCTGACAATCATAAAAAGGCAAACAAAGCCGCCCAACAGATCCTTCTTTCCATCATGGTCATAGCGCTTTCTGTCATGATCATAGCAGAAGTATTTAATGCAGGTATCCTGAAGCTTGTTTTCGGTCAGGTAGACCCTGGAGTTATGGAGGCTTCCAAAATCTATTTCCGGGTAACGGCCGCATCATTCCCGTTTATCGGTCTTTACCAGATAGGCGCTGCATTTTACAGAGCCGGCGGCAACAGCAAGTTTCCTATGAAGATATCGGTCATATCCAACATCCTTAACATCATCGGTAACTTCACTTTTATATTTATCTTCAGATGGGGAGTTTTTGGTGCTGCATTTTCAACGCTTCTGTCGAGAATGTTTTCCGCGATTGTACTTTTCATCTTTTTACGCAGGCCAAATCAGCCAATCGTCATCAAAAATTACCTGATAAAACCGGATTTCGATATCATAAGGCGAGTGCTGCTCATAGGTATCCCTTCCGGTATCGAGAACAGTATGTTCCAATTTGGAAAGCTCGCGATACAGTCATCAGTATCAACTCTCGGAACCACAGCCATAGCGGCTCAGGCCATGACCATCATTTTCGAGAATGTCAACGGCATAGCAGGTATCGCGGTAGGCATGGGACTTATGACCGTAACGGGACAGACCTTAGGTGCAGGTCGTCAGGAAGAAGCCAAATACTATATAACAAAGCACATTAGAATCGGAGACTACGTCATCGTTGCTTCATGTCTTATGACATTTGCACTATGTAAACCTGTCATGTGGCTTGCCGGTATGGAACCGGAAAGCGCCGCTATGTGTTTCAGCATGATGATATATATAACAGTTGTCAAATGTCTCTTATGGGTACCGAGCTTCATCACTCCATATGGTCTGCGCGCCGCAGGAGATGTACGCTACACTATGATAGTTTCTTCACTGTCCATGTGGTTCACAAGAGTTGCTCTCACAACTTTTCTCATAAGATTTATGGGTTTCGGTCCGATTGCCGTATGGTACGGTATGTCTCTTGACTGGCTTGTACGAGGTCTCTTTTACATCCAAAGATTCAGATCCGGCAAGTGGCTCAGGCATAAACTCATATAGCGAACTGTTCCATATATCAAAAACTCTCCGCGGATTTCTCCCGGAGAGTTTTTACTTTATGCCAGTGCCAGTTCCACCTTGAAGGTATTGATCCCGTCCTTTGACTCGGCCCAGATTCTGCCCTTATGGTTCTCCACTATGTTTTCTGCGATGGAAAGTCCCAAACCGTAAGAGTGGTTCATGGCTCTGGCCTCATCTATACGATAGAAGCGCTTGAAAATATTTTTGAGATTTTCTTCTGAGATTGCTTCTCCCGGATCTGCTACAGAAAGAATACATTTGTGAGCTCCGGTTTTCTCAAGCGAAACTGTAACGGTACCATGAGGATCTGAGTATTTCTGAGCATTATCCAGAAGTATCTCTATAACCTGCTTAAGATGCTGCTCGGAGCCTCTGACTGTGATGCCTTCCTGAACCTTGTCTTCAAGTATAAGTCCCTTCTCAAAGAAGAGTACTTCAAAGGTGAGTATTTCATTTGCCGCCAACTGTGACAGATCCACCATCTGCATCGGAGACTTCTGTATGGCTCCGTTATCAACTCTTGCAAGCTGCAGGAGACTTTCAACCAGTCCTCGCATCTGCATGGACATGGTATAGATATTGTCAGCAAACTGCTTTTTCTTACTGTCATCAAAATCCCGTGATTTCAGCATTTCTGCATCAGTAAGAATCACTGTAAGCGGAGTCTTAAGCTCATGGGATGCATCCGATACAAACTGTCGCTGCTGTATCCAGGCGTCCTCCACAGGTTTTACCGCCCATCTTGCAAAGTAGATTGCGATAACCAGAAACACAAGGAAGCTCAGAAGACCTATGAGCACACAGTTTCTTATAAGGTTATTCATGGTTGCAACTTCAGAGGATATATCCGCAAAAACGATGACACGGTTGCTCTTGCCGTCCCAATTCTCAGCTTTCACATCATCCGGTTCAAATGCCTTATCCTCATTTTCTGAAACAGGCGGAACATCTTCACCCTTTTTTTCTTCTGTATTTCCAATCGCCCTGCCATTTTCATCTACTTCCGGACTCTCATCCGGTGCAGGCTCCTGCATACCTATATTGGGATTCTTATTTAACTCATGGGTATTGGCCAAGGAGCGATAATATCTAAGCGTATAGTCCGAAATATCACCGACTCTTTCTTCCTTTGACAGAACAGTGCTCACAAGCTCACTTAGACTTTCATCGTCTGTAAGATCAAAATAATCTCCATCTTTGGCAACTATGTTGCCATCTGCATCCACCTCAACTCTGAAAAACGGAAGCTGAACATCCATGTTCTGCCCGCGGTCACGTCTTTCCGGCCGTCGATTCTGATTCATCCCCAAAGGAAAACCTGCAAGTCCCTGCAGCATCTTGACGCTGTCAGAATATATCCTTCTGTGCGTAAGACTGAGCACGAGAGCAAATATCACTACCAGCATCAAGGTGACTATCGTCATAGTGATAGCTACAAAACGATATCTTAGCTTTCTTATCATCTCCATGGGTTACTTCTCCTCAAGCTCGAGATGATAGCCCAGCCGCCTTGCTGCAACGATACTGACATTGGAGCCGATTGATTTAAGCTTCTTACGCAGGAATCCAACATACACCTCAACGTGGTTTTCAACCGCATCGGAATCATAGCCCCAGACTTTACTTAGGATAGATTCTTTAGATAGGTTCTTGTCCTTTGACTGCATAAGCATTCGCATAACCTCAAATTCCTTGGCACTGAGTCTTAGTTCGTTTCCTTCACATATCAGTGCGCCGGACTCAAGTTCCAGTGAAGTATTGCCGAACTTAAGCTCATCCACCTCGGTTCCCTGTCTGCGCAGGAGGGCAGTGACGCAGGCCAGAAGCTCACGACTGTCAAAGGGTTTTGTGAGGTAGTAATCTGCTCCGGAATTAAGTCCTTCAACTCTGTCCATGAGTTCCGACTTGGCCGTCAGCATAAGTATAGGTGTGCTGAGATGTATCTGGCGGAGTTTCTTGGCCACCTGATAGCCGTTCATCTTCGGCATCATTACATCAAGGATTATCAGATCGTATATTCCGGTTTCAGCATAGTCCACGCCGGACTCGCCATCGTAAACGGCATCTGCATCATAGCCTTTTTCTTCAAGCAGTGCCTTAACTGAATCTGCAAGTAATTTTTCATCTTCAACAATCAGTATTTTCATAACTCGCACTCCATTTCCTACATTATTAAATCCATTATAACTGAATGCTGCTCCAAATAGTAATACCTGATGCTGAAATGAATCTGAAAAGAATGGTTCTTTAGGTGCATCCTATATATGGATATATAGTAGGAATCCTTACAGATTCTTTTGAAACGCTCAAAGCCGCCTGGCTAAGTGCGGCCCTTTTTTATGAACTTTCTGTGAAAACTCATCGATTTTCAGTTTATATTAATTTTTTTCAGCTTCGTTTCAGTTAACGCCTTTACAATTGCCCCTAGCTTGAAACTGAAAGGAGCACCAATGAACAGAAGATTTATGTACGGAACGCTTGCAGCGGTTACCGGTATCGTAAGCGTCATATCTTATACACCCTTCACATCACTCGCATCTACAACTTTAACCCAGAGGAAAAATGCTTTGGTCAGCGCCAGGATTATGGAAAACTTCGACGTTACTCTGAATGAACAGCCAGTATCAAGGGCACTCTTCGCCAAGATGCTGGTCATGGCATCCTCTTACCATACCATGGTTTCGGCAGAGTCCAATGTCTCTGTTTTTTCTGATGTACTGACAACTTCAGAGTATGCATCTTATATCAGGATAGCCGCCGAACAAGGATGGCTCAGCGCCTATCTCGGCGGACTTTTCAAACCGGATCAGAGTATCAAAATGGCCGAAGCCGAAAAAGCCTGTCTTACATTACTTGGTTACTCAAACACTGATTTCGAAGGAAACCTTGTTTCCAACCGTCATGCCAAGGCAACTGCCATCGGCCTTATCGAGAATATAACCCGAGGAATCAATGAGACCCTCACTTATGAGGACTGCGTAAACCTTTTCTATAACCTGATGAAGAGCAATACTTATTCCAATGAATCAGCTACCAAGGCTGACAACACTATCTATGGAAAATTGTTCGGATTTACATTGACAGATAACGATGATCTCAATCTCCTGGATACTCTTGAGTCCAATCTCAAAGGCCCGTATCTTCTCAAATCAGGAAAGAGTCTGTCCGGCATCATACCGTTCAGCGAGAGCTCTGCAAGCTGCTCTTTAAATGGTGAGACCTCCTCCGTAGATGAGATAGAGGATGCCGCTTCTTCGAGAGATCCTGTAGTTGTTTACTACAATTCCTCCACCAAGTCTGTCTATGCATACTCGTCATCAGGCACAGATATGGGCACCATAACAGGAACCATCGACAGCATTTACTACAGCTCAACCAACCTCATGACACCGACATCAGTTACGATCAACGGAACAGAGTATGAGATTGCAAATGATGACGTTGCTTACGCATTCTCTGTCTACGGAAGTCTTGAGACTAACGACGAGGTAACCATCGTATGGAGTCTTAACTCTGAAGGCAAACAGGAGATCACTGCAGTAGCCAACTGATAACGCATCAAGGATTCATTTCGCTCATCATAACAAAGAAAAACCAGGTTTCTCCACAAAACCTGCGTGCCTCAGATATAAAGATGTGCACAGCAAACACCTATAAACCCATCAGTAATTTCAAAACCTTTTGGAGCATTTCATGAAACTAAAGAAGCCACTAAAGATACCAGTCAAAAAAATTATTATCGCTGCAATGGTGCTGGCAGTTATTGCAGGCGGAGTTACGGTCTATAAAACCAGATTCTCTGCCTCAAAAAAGAAAACTGACTCCACAATAAAAACCGGAACTGTATCGAGACAGACCATCCAGTCATCTCTTTCCAGCTCCGGAACCATATCTCCAAAGAACAGCTACACTATCACCTCTATGGTGGACGGCCAGATCATTTCCGCGGAGTTTGAAGAAGGAGATGTAGTAGAAGAGGGACAGGTGCTGTATCAGATTGATTCCTCCTCCATAACCTCAAAGCTTCAATCAGCCACCAACTCACTCTCGCGTTCTCAGGAGACCTACAGCAGTGCATCAGAAGATTACAACACTGCTGTTTCCGATTTCAGTGGAAATACTGTCAAATCCCAGTATTCAGGACACATAAAAACCATAAACATTAACGTCGGAGATCAGGTTTCTTCCAACACTGCGATTGCTGAGATATATGATGATTCCACCATGAAAATTGATGTGCCGTTTCTCTCCGTTGAAGCCGCTATGATATCTGTCGGAAATACGGCAACCGTAATACTGGATGATACTTTGGAAGAGATCACAGGTGTTGTTACTTCTGTAGATTCCATGGAAACAACTCTTACCGGCGGACAGTTGGTACGCTATGTTACCATACAGGTTTCAAATCCCGGCGGACTCACTACGGATATGTCGGCAACCGCCACTATCAATGGAATGAATTCTTCCGGCGATGCATATTTTAAGGCAGCCCAGGACTTTACCATAAAAGCTGCAAATCTTTCATCTTCTGTCACAGTAGAGCAGCTTCTCGTGGACGAAGGTGACTACATCACTGCCGGGCAGGCTCTGTTCCTGGCCAAGGCTGATGATATAAAGGACATTTTAGACAACTATAAAGATAAAGTGGACAGTGCCCAGTCTTCCGTAGAGAATGCACAATCAAGTCTCGATTCCACCACTGATACCTATGACAACTACACCATCACAGCTCCGATTTCGGGCACTGTTGTAACAAAGAGTGCCAATGTGGGCGAAAATGTGCAAAACGGTAATTCCGCTACTTCCCTTGCGGTCATCTACGATCTCACGGCCGTAACATTTGACATGAACATCGATGAGCTGGATATCTCCAATGTTGCTGTCGGACAGACTGTAGAAGTAACTGCAGATGCTTTTGAGGGTGAGACATTTACAGGAAGTGTCACAAAGATTTCCATGGAAGGAACCTCCTCAAACGGTGTCACATACTACCCGGTAACTGTTACCATGACCGACTTCGGCGGACTGCTTCCCGGTATGAATGTCGAAGGTGTCATCATCCTTGATGAATCTGAAAATGCTTTGGCAATCCCTGTAGATGCTCTCCAGAGAGGCAACAAGGTTTATGTCAAGAACAAGGCAGGCGAGACCTATGAAACAGAGGCTTCGGATGCCGAAGGAGATAAGAAGGAAAGCAGCAAAAATGTTCCTGACGGTTTCCATTCAGTTTCTGTAGAGACCGGACTCACATCAGACAATTATGTTGAGATTCTGTCCGGAGATCTGGAAGAGGGTGATGAAGTATACATCTCACAATCAACAGTCAGCTCCCAGGAAACCGGTATGGGCATGATGATGGGCGGCCAGGGCGGAGGCCAGGGTGGTCCCAGCGGTAGTGGTGGCAGCGGTCAGGGTGGTCCCGGCGGCGGAGGCAGCCAGGGCGGTGGTCGTCAGGGCGGAGGCCAGGGTGGTCCGTTCTAATCCAGAGTTTACACTCCGTTCAATCAGAACTACCAACAGTGACCTGCAACAACTCTAAAAAAATTCAGAATTATAAAAGGAGAGCTCATGGCAGACGAAGAAAAAGATACCCTTCATCTAAATACATCAGCGGAACCAGAAGATGATACTCCTGATGAATATGCAGAAAATCATGAAGAAATCGCCAAGCTGAAAGCGGCTCAGGAAGCCGCAGCCAAGGCAAACAACACCGCCGGGCAGGTAGTTTACGTACCAAAAGAGCATATAGGCGAACTGCCTCTTCTGGAACTGCATGACATCTACAAAATATATAAGATGGGTACAGAAGAAGTTCATGCCAACGACGGCATTACCATAAACATTTACGACGGCGAGTTTGTCGCCATAGTCGGTAAGTCCGGCTCCGGTAAGTCTACACTCATGAACATCATCGGAGCTCTTGATGTACCGACAAGCGGCAGATACCTCATCAACGGACAGGATACTTCCTCCATGTCCGATGATGAACTGGCCGCCATACGAAACAAAAAGATAGGATTTATATTCCAGCAGTATAACCTTTTGCCCAAGGACAATCTTCTGGACAATGTATGCCTGCCGCTTCTTTACGCAGGTATACCTAAACAGGAACGGAAGGAGAGAGCCATGAGACAGCTTGAAAGGGTCGGTCTCAGCGAAAAATGGATGCAGAAGCCGGCACAGCTTTCCGGTGGTCAGCAGCAGAGAGTTTCCATCGCAAGAGCTCTTGCCGGTGATCCTGAGCTCATCCTTGCGGACGAGCCCACCGGCGCTCTCGACTCCAAAACCTCCAGACAGGTACTCGGATTTCTCAAGGATATCAATGCAGACGGAAACACAATCGTCATGATCACTCACGACAATTCCATCGCTCTCGAAGCCAAAAGAATCGTCCGTATATCAGACGGCAAAGTAGTATACGACGGAACAGCGGAGGACTATGCTAAACTCATTTAATCTGGCTCTGAGGAGCATCTGGTCAAACAAAATGCGTTCATTCCTTACGATGCTCGGTATCATCATAGGTGTTGCGGCCGTTATCATTCTCGTAGGAATCGTCAACGGCGAGATGTCCTACATGACCGAAAGCTTTGCATCCATGGGTACGAACCGTATCACAGTAAATGTAGTAAATCTCAATTCCCGTTCTATATCAGTGGACGAGATGTACGAGTTTTATGAAGACAATGAAAAGTACTTTTCCAACCTGTCACCGACTGTAACAGTCAGTGCAACTGTAAAGGTAGGGAATGAAAATTCCGATGCCACAACAGTAACAGGTGTATCGGAAGACTATCTCGATATCATGGACTATGATCTGGAGAGAGGCAGATTCATTCAGTACGCAGACATTTCCGCCCGCCAGAAGGTGGCAGTCATAGGTCTCTATGTGGCAGAGACCTATTATGGAAATGCTGAACAGGCCATAGGTGAACGCATAAGTGTAAACGGAACAAAATATGAGATTGTGGGGGTTGTTGAAAGGCAGACTTCCGAAAGTGATGAAATGAGTGAGGGCGGTTCTGATGATTTCCTCTACATTCCTTACACCGCTGCAGTCAAGCTGTCCCGTAACGGTACCATCAACAATTATACCTTCACTGTTCATGATGAGTATGTTGAACAGGCATCTACAGTCACAACCATGATCGAAGACTTTCTCTACACCATATTTAAAAATGATGACCTCTATAAGGTCACTGCCATGAGTGAGCTTCTCGATTCCATGAACGAAATGATAGGGCAAATGTCTCTGATGCTTGGCGGTATCGCCGGCATTTCCCTTCTGGTTGCAGGTGTCGGTGTCATGAATATCATGCTGGTTTCCGTAACTGAAAGAACAAGGGAAATCGGTATCAGAAAGGCTCTCGGTGCCAAGAAGGCTACCATACTTACACAGTTTGTTATAGAGGCAGCTGTCACCAGCTCCCTGGGAGGAATAATCGGTATCATCATCGGTTGCATAGGAACAGTAATAGCCGGTCAGATGATGAGCATAGACGCTAAACCTTCCTTCGGATGGATCATTGCATCCTTTACAGTTTCTATGGGAATAGGCCTTGTTTTCGGCTACATGCCGGCAAGAAGTGCAGCAACCCTGAACCCGATCGATGCGCTGAGATCAGACTGATTTTCCCCTTGCAACCTTATCATTATGGTGTTATGATGCACTGTGTTTTTTGAATATTAAGAGGTGACAAAGGCGTCACAGGGGCACTAAAAGTGCCTCCTGCCTTGTCACCTCTTTTTTTAGTGTATAAGTCCCTGTCAGGCGACTATGCAGACTGCAAACTTGCTTGCAAGGATGCATAGGCATCTGACAGGACAACAGAAATCGAGAAGCAGCGCTTTGGCGCGGATTCGAGATTTCTTTAGGATTGTGAGAGTGCGAAGCACGAAACAATCCGTAAGACTTATACACGTATGGTTTTTTTAATATAAGCTCAGCATCAGGCGACTATGCAGACTGCAAGCTTGCTTGCAAAGATGCATAGGCATCTGACAGGACAACAGAAATCGAGAAGCAGCGCTTTGGCGCGGATTCGAGATTTCTGTAGGATTGTGAGAGTGCGAAGCACGAAACAATCCGTAAGACTTATACACGTATGGTCTTTTTTAATATAAGCTCAGCATCAGGCGAAAGGGGAACATATGATCAAGTACGTATTTGTAACAGGCGGAGTAGTATCCGGTCTCGGAAAAGGTATCACAGCAGCATCACTGGGAAGACTTCTGAAAGCAAGAGGCTACAAGGTAACCATGCAGAAGTTTGACCCATACATCAATATAGATCCCGGAACCATGAACCCGATTCAGCATGGCGAAGTTTTTGTAACTGATGACGGTACAGAAACAGACCTTGACCTCGGTCACTATGAGCGCTTCATCGATGAGTCACTGGATCACCGCTCCAATATAACCTCCGGAAAAGTTTACTGGTCTGTCTTAAACAAAGAGCGTCACGGCGAGTACGAAGGGCATACTGTTCAGGTCATTCCTCACATCACAAACGAAATCAAATCAGATTTTTACCGTTCATCCGATCCTTCAGAAGATCGCATCGCCATCATCGAAGTCGGCGGAACAGTGGGAGATATCGAGTCACAGCCTTTCCTCGAGGCAATCCGCCAGTTCCAGCATGACATAGGTCATGAAAATGCCATCATGATCCATGTAACACTTATTCCTTACCTTCACGCCTCCGAAGAGCTCAAGACCAAGCCGACTCAGATGAGTGTACGTGAGCTCCAGCGCCTGGGACTCCAGACAGACATCCTTGTCTGCCGTACAGAGTATCCGATACCACAGGACATAAAAGACAAGATTGCCATGTTCTGTAACCTGCCTGCAAGTCATGTCCTTCAGAATACCAATGCTGAGTTCATCTACGAAGTACCGCTTCTTATGGAGCGTGAGCACCTTGCACAGTCTGTCCTTGAATGTCTCCACCTTCCATGTCCTGAGCCGGATCTCACTTCCTGGAAATCCATGGTAGAGAATCTCCGTCACCCGGAAAAAGAGACCGTCATCGCCATAGTAGGAAAGTACACTCAGCTTCATGACGCATATCTCAGTGTTGTAGAGTCACTGAAGCACGGCGGAATTGCTAATCACGCAAAGGTAGGCATTCGCTGGGTGGACTCAGAAGAGGTTGAGAAAGTCGGTGCTGCAACACTCCTGAAAGGTGTTAACGGTATACTGGTTCCGGGCGGTTTCGGACAGCGCGGCATAGAAGGTATGATCCTTGCTGCACAGTACGCCCGTGAGAACAAGATCCCTTATCTCGGAATATGTCTCGGAATGCAGATTTCCATCATAGAATTCGCAAGAGATGTCCTCGGCTGGTCAGATGCAAACTCCACAGAATTTGCACCGGAAACAACACATCCTGTAATTGACCTCATGCCGGAACAGAAGACCGTAACAGACCTCGGCGGAACCATGCGTCTCGGTGCATATCCATGTGAACTGAGAGAGGGATCAAAGGCTCATGAACTCTATGGAAGAACTGATATTTCCGAGCGTCACAGACACAGATATGAGGTCAACAACGACTTCCGTGAGGAACTTGAAAAGGCAGGCATGCAGCTTGTCGGTCAGTCACCGGACGGACATATCGTTGAGATGATAGAGCTCAGGGATCACCCTTACTTCCTTGCAACACAGGCACACCCTGAGTTCAAGTCACGTCCAAACGAAGCTCATCCTCTCTTCAGAGGTCTTGTAGAAGCTGCCCTCCACTATAACCCGTGAATTTACGACATCTCATAACTCTGTAGCAGCAAACCGGGTCTTCTGTACAAAATTATCACAAAACAGCTTAAATTTTTTTTATTTCTGTTTACTTTTCACTCAATAGCGACTAATATAAAACTACATTTATGAATTTTTATAAGTAGGGGTAAATTATGAGTGAGAGTGAGAATCGTATAGAAGTCCGCATGCTTGGTGGTTTTTCAATTACAGTTAACGGCCAGTATATGGGCTTAGGGCAGAACAATAAAGCCAATTTTCTCAAATTGATACAGATAGTCCTTTTAAATCAGAAAAAAGGTATTTCCAAGAGAGAACTTATTGACGGAGTATTTGGATACAAGGATCTCCTTGATGAAAATAACAGTTTGAACAACCTTCTTCATCAGGCCAGAACTCAGCTTAAAAAGAGCGGTGTTCCGGGCAAACGTTACATCGAAGGCAAGAAGGGCATTTATTTTCCGGAGACTCCTGAGGGATATGATGTCATTCTTGACGTCAATGTCTATGTTGACGATTGTCGTAAGGCTGAGGAAACAACAGATGAAGAGGCCAAGGCTGCTTTATATGAGCATGCATTTGAATTATACAAGGGTGAGCTGCTCCCTGAGTTTTCCACTGATAACTGGGTAATCGTTGAGTCAGTTAAGCTGAAGCATCTTTTTGACGAGCTCGTATTATTCCTCGGTGATTACTATCGCCAGAACGAAGACTACGACAATCTCTATAAGCTATACAGCCGTGCGAGTCAGATTTATCCTGACGGCGGCTGGCAGATCAATGTTATCGATGCCCTCATCCTCCGCAAGGAATATAAAGAGGCTTATGAACTGTATAACAAGACTGCAAGATATTATCTTGATGATCTTGAGGTTCCTCTTCCTGATGATCTCATCAAGTGTTATGAGCGTATCTACGACGACATTAAAGTTGTATCTGATGATATAGAGGAGATTCAGGCAGGCATTCTGGAAAGAGACGCCGCGTTAAAAAATAACAGAGGCGACAGCCGTAGTCTTGGCTCATATTATTGCGCTTTTTCAAGCTTCATAGATGTATACAATGTATTACGTCGTAACCTTGTACGCCGCGGCAATTCTATCTTCATGATGCTTTGCACACTTGTTGACTATGAGGGTAAGCCTATACAGAATCAGGAGAAGCTTTCTGCCAGAGCAGATGCATTAAAGAACGCACTTTACGCTGAGCTTCGTCAGGGAGATGTTTACACCAAGTACAGTTCAAGCCAGTATCTCCTTCTCCTGATCGGCACAAAGAAAGAAGATTGCGGTACCATCTATCACAGAATCTCTAAAAAGCTTAAAGAGCTTGCAGGTTCCCGTGCAGAGCTTAAGTACCGTATAGTTTCTCTCGCTGAGATTCCATCGATTCTTGAAAGTGCCAAGAATTCAGAAAATGCCTTATAAGGCCAAGTAATGAATATGCGCATTGCGATCATGAGTGAATGGAAGTACTTTGACACTAATATCATTTTGTGTTTTCAGAGCTTGCAGTTTACTGCAGGCTCTTTTTTGAAGGAGTTTTATGGGTAATAATCGTGAAAGCTTTAAATCCAGGATAGGATTCATCCTGGTAAGTGCCGGATGCGCCATCGGCATAGGAAATGTATGGAAGTTCCCTTACCTTGTGGGACAGAACGGCGGCGGTATATTTGTATTGTTTTATCTCATCTTTTTGCTGATAATGGGTGTGCCGGTTCTGACCATGGAGCTTGCTGTAGGACGTGCCTCCAAAAAGAGTGCGGTACTTGCTTACAGGCAGTTGGAACCCGCCGGAAGCAAATGGCATATACACGGATGGTTTGCAATAGCAGGTGCGTACCTCCTTATGATGTATTACACAACCGTTTCCGGATGGATGATTTCTTATTTCTTTAAATTTTTATTTGGCACTTTTGATAAACTGGCTATTGAACAGGCCGACAGCATTTTCTTCAACATGCTGAACTCACCTGAAGAGATGATGCTATGTATGGTGATTACCGTTCTTTTCGGTTTTCTTGTATGTTCTTTCGGACTTCAAAAGGGTCTTGAAAAGGTGACTACCATCATGATGAGCTCATTACTGGTACTCATCGTGGTTCTGGCAGCTCACAGTATAACTCTGGATAATGCAAAAGATGGCATACAATTCTATCTGATTCCAAGCCTGGACAGAGTTCAGGAAGCAGGAAACGGAAACCTCATGAAGGGCTTCGGTTCAGTTATATCCGCCGCCATGAATCAGGCATTTTTTACATTAAGCCTTGGTATCGCCTGCATGGAGATCTTCGGATCTTACATGTCAGATCAGTTCACGCTTGTAGGGGAGTCTATCAGAATATGTGCGTTAGACACTTTTGTAGCTATAATATCTGGACTCATCATCTTCCCGGCATGTTTCAGCTTCAATGTCCAGCCTGATGCAGGTCCGAGCCTTATATTTATGACTCTTCCGAAGGTATTTATGAGCATGCCCGGCGGAAGGCTCTGGGGCGCTCTGTTCTTCCTGTTTATGTCATTTGCAAGCTTCAGTACCGTCATCACGGTTTTTGAAAACCTGCTGGCATCATCCATCGATAATCTCGGATGGGACAGAAAGAAAGCGGTTGTGATCAATTGTCTTTTTATCCTCATCACAAGTATACCTTGTGTTCTCGGATATAACTTATGGTCAGACCTCCATCTCATAGGCGGAAGAGATATACTTGATTCCGAAGATTTCATTGTTTCCAACATACTGCTTCCGGGCGGTTCCCTCATTTATCTGCTTTTCTGTGTTATGAAAAACGGATGGGGCTTTGACAAGTATCTGGCAGAATGCAATAAGGGTGAAGGCACAAAGATGCCTGCAGGCATCAGATGGTATCTGACTTTCATTCTTCCAATCCTGATTCTCATCATCTTCATAAGAGGATTATTGTAATCACTTTAAGCAAAAGTTATGTCAAGCCTTTTTTTAAAAAGATATTGATTTTGCATATTTATTATGCTATTCTCATATAGTATTTATTGACTAGTTTAGAAGGAGCGGGCAGTGATGCCGGCTCCTTTTAGTTAAGTTTAGAGGTTATTTTCATGCAGGGAAAAAATGATTACACCGTAAAGGTCTTAGCGTATCTCAAAGAGATATGTCCAAAAGACGGTTATCAGGTAGATAGTGTTACATTCACAAAAGAAAATAATGAATGGTACCTCAGGTCTTTCATATATCGTACAGATGGCGTTGATATGACCGTTGATGATTGTGCAAAGGTTTCCAGAAAATTATCAAAATGGCTCGATAAAGAAGACTTTATTCCGGAAGCATATATGATGGAAGTATGTTCACTCGGATTCAAAGATCAGCCTGGAGATGCAGACATTATCCCAGACGATGAGAACATGGATACAGCAGCGGCAGAGTCCGATGCAGACAATAATTCAGAAGATGTTACCGGGAGGGGTTAAAACATATGAATAAAGAACTCAGCGAAGCACTCGATCTACTTGAAAAGGAGAAAGGGATTTCAAAGCAGTCTCTGATTGAAGCTATTGAGCTTTCACTTCAGACAGCCTGCAAGAACCACTTTGGTTCTTCCGACAATATCCGCGTTAGTGTGGATCCTGATACATGCGACTTCTCAGTTATAGCTGACAAGACTGTAGTAGAGGAAGTACTCGATAAAAACACTGAGATCACACTTGCCGATGCAAGAATGATCGATCCCGGTTACACACTTGGTTCAATTGTTCCTGTAAAGGTCGATTCCAAGACATTCGGACGTATCGCAACTCAGAATGCCAAGGGCGTTATCGTACAGCGCATACGTGAGGAAGAGCGTAAGGTTCTTTACAACGAGTACTACTCCATGGAGAAGGAAGTTGTTACAGGAACCATCGACAGAGATACAGGCAGATCTATCGTGGTAAATCTCGGCAAGGTAGATGGCTATCTTTCAGAAAATGAGCAGATCAAGGATGAAAAGCTCGAGCCAAACGACAGAGTCAAGGTATATGTTGTAGAAGTCAGAGATACTCCGCGCGGACCGCGTGTTATGGTATCAAGAACACATCCTGAGCTTGTTAAGCGTCTCTTCGAGGAAGAGGTTTCAGAAGTAAGAGACGGCATCGTAGAGATCAAGGCTATCTCACGTGAGGCCGGTTCCAGAACAAAGATGGCTGTACTGTCAAACGACCCTGATGTAGATCCTGTAGGTGCATGCGTAGGTCTCAACGGATCACGTGTAAACACTGTTGTAGAGGAGCTTCGCGGTGAAAAGATCGATATCATCAACTATGATGAGAACCCGGCTTATCTCATTGAGAACGCACTTTCACCTGCCAAGGTAATTGCGGTCATCGCAGATCAGGATAACAGAGAAGCTATGGTCATCGTACCTGATACACAGCTGAGCCTTGCAATCGGTAAGGAAGGTCAGAATGCTCGCCTTGCCGCCAAGCTCACAAGCTACAAGATCGATATCAAGTCTGAATCACAGGCTCAGGAACAGGGCATCTTCGATGAAATGGGTATCGATTATCAGGGTGAGGATTCAGAAGCTGATGACGATATGGATGTAACTACCGATGGTGCTCTCGAAGATGTTTTCGATGATACAGATACAGCTGCCGAGGACAACGGGGAAGTATGAACGGTATGAAAAAGATACCTGAGAGAACGTGCATTGGCTGCGGTCAGAAAAAAGAAAAGAATAGCCTGATCCGTATCGTTCATGCACAGGACGATACTTTCAGCATCGATCCAACCGGACGTAAAAACGGTCGTGGCGCATACATTTGCCACGATCCGGAGTGTCTGGAAAAAGCCATTAAACGTAAAGCTTTGGACCGGGCATTTAAGGTTACTGTTTCTTTGGAGATCGCACAAGCACTCAGAGAGGAACTGATACAGCTTGATAGATGATAGATTATATGGTTTGCTTGGCTTATGTCAGAGGGCAGGCAAATTAAAAAGTGGCGAGTTCGCAGTTGAAAAGTCTGTAAAAGGACAGAAATCACATCTTGTGATAGTTCCGGAGGACGCGTCCGATAACACAAAGAAAAAATTCAAAAACATGACAACTTATCGAAATGTACCGTATTTTGAGTTAGGTACAAAAGAGAAGTTAGGCAAACAGTTAGGGAAGTCCGAAAGGTCTTCAATCAGCATAGAAGATGAAGGTTTCGCCAAGGCGATGGAAAAATTATTGACGGAGGTAATGTGAATGTCAGATGAAAATCAGAAAGAAAATGGATTAAACAGCAAGGATGCAAAGAAGGGTGAAGCTCCAAAGAAAAAGAAGCTTGCTGTAGTTTTCCATTCCCAGAACTCCGCTAATCATAAGAATCATCCACTCGGCGGAAAGCTTTCCACTGCCAAGGAGCAGGGCGCAAGAAAGACACAGCAGGAGACTGCACCGAAGGAGGACAAGCCTGTCAGAAAGGCAAGCCCTAACGGCAGACCACTTCCGCCGGGAACAGCCAGAGTAACTCCATTACGTGAGCTCAATGAGATTCAGAAGCGTCAGGCAGAAGAAGAGGCAAGACAGGAAGCTGCACGTAAGGCGGCTGAAGAGGAAGCAAGAAAGAAGGCTGAGGCCGAGGCACGTGCCAAGGCAGAGGAAGAGGCAAGACAGAAAGCAGCT
Organism: Oribacterium sp. UBA4274; assembly: GCA_002396005.1. GTDB lineage: Bacteria > Bacillota > Clostridia > Lachnospirales > Lachnospiraceae > Oribacterium. The sequence continues at coordinate 7,599 of DGVW01000119.1, read as the reverse complement.
GCCGAAGCTGAGGCTAAAAAGAAAGCCGAAGCTGAAGCTCGCGCCCAGGAGTCCCGTCCTGCCAGATCTGCCGACCAACAGCGCCCTCGTTTCGACAGAAACAACGATAGAACAGACCGTCCTGCAAAGCCTGCATCCGGACAGAGAAATGACAGAAACGGAGATCGTCCTCAGGGTGGCTTCCGTAAGGATGGAGCACGTCCTTCAGCCGGCGGTAACACACGCACAGGTGACAGAAATGGTCAGCAGAGGCCTGGCCAGAGAGGCACCGGTTTCGGTGGTCAGAGACGTCCGGCAGCAGATGTTGCAGCACCGGCTGTAGATGTTTCATCCAAGCCATCAACAGCCAGAAACTCTCACAAGCCTGCCGATAAGAATTTCGGCAACAAGAACTTCGACAATGAGAGAGCTGAGGCAGCCAAGAGAAATCGTAACAACCGTAAGCAGAACAAGTATACTGCTGAGCAGGCCTATGTAAGAGATGATGAGATGGTCGCTCACAAGAAGAAGACCGGAAAGGGTGCTTTCATCAAGCCTGAGGTTGTTAAGCCTGTAGAAGAGGAGATCAAGTCCATCACAATTCCTGATGTTATCACCATCAAGGATCTTGCTGATAAGATGAAGATTAAGCCTGCTGATATCATCAAGAAGCTCTTTATGCAGGGCCAGATGGTAACTCTCAACACAGAGCTTTCCTATGAAGAGGCTGAGAATATCGCCGTTGATTACGATATTCTTTGTGAGATGGAAGAGAAGGTTGATGTTATCGCAGAGCTCGTTAAAGATGATATCGAAGATGATGATGCAGACATGGTTTCAAGACCTCCTGTTGTCTGTGTAATGG
>DGVW01000119.1:0-6709 GCA_002396005.1 Oribacterium sp. UBA4274 | reverse complement strand
TCTGTGTAATGGGTCACGTTGACCACGGTAAAACATCTATCCTCGATGCTATACGTAATACCAATGTTACTGCACGTGAGGCCGGTGGTATCACACAGTCTATCGGTGCATATCAGGTCAGCGTTAAGGTAAATGGTGAAGACAGAGTCATTACTTTCCTTGATACACCGGGTCACGAGGCATTTACAGCCATGCGTATGCGTGGTGCCCAGTCAACAGATATCGCTGTTCTGGTAGTTGCTGCCGATGACGGTGTCATGCCGCAGACAATTGAGGCTATCAACCATGCCAAGGCAGCAAACACTCCTATAATCGTTGCCATCAACAAGATTGATAAGGAAGGTGCCAACCCTGATCGTGTAAAGCAGGAGCTTATGAAATATGATCTCGTTCCTGAGGATTACGGCGGAGACACAATCTGCGTTCCTGTATCTGCCAAGAAGGGCATCGGTATCGAGGATCTCCTTGAGAACGTTGTACTTGAAGCGGATGTGATGGAACTTAAGGCAAACCAGAACCGTGCAGCTTACGGCGTAGTTATCGAGGCTGAGCTGGATAAGGGACGTGGTTCTGTAGCGAGACTTCTCGTACAGAAGGGAACCCTTCATCAGGGTGATATAGTTGCTGTAGGTTCAGCTTACGGTAAGGTTCGTGCCATGACCGATGATAAGGGCAGACGTATCAAGAAGGCCGGTCCTTCACAGCCATGTGAGATCCTCGGACTTAACTCAGTACCAAATGCCGGTGAGATTTTCCAGGTCAAGGATAATGAGAAGGAAGCCAAGGCTTACGCTGCAGCATTCGTAACAGAAAGCAAGCAGAAGATGGTAGAGGAGTCCAAGAAGAAGGTATCTCTTGATGCACTCTTTGATCAGATCAAGGCCGGAGAGATCAAGGAACTTCCTATCGTTGTCAAGGCCGACGTTCAGGGTTCTGTTGAGGCCGTTAAGGATTCTCTTGAGAAGATCAAGAACGATGAGGTTGCAGTTAAGGTTATCCACTCAGGTGTTGGTGCTATAAACGAGTCCGACGTGGTTCTTGCAAGTGCTTCCAATGCTATCGTAATCGGTTTCGATGTTAAGCCGGATGCTACAGCCAAGGAAATCGCTGAGCGTGAGCACGTTGATGTTCGACTTTACAACATTATCTATAAGGCTATCGAGGATATCGAGGACGCCATGAAGGGCATGCTTGCTCCTGTATACGAGGAGAAGGTTATCGGTCACGCCGAGATCCGTCAGATCTTCAAGGCATCGGGTGTTGGTAACATCGCCGGATGTATGGTCAAGGACGGTCTCGTACAGAGAGGCGCCAAGGCACGTATCATGCGTGGACCTAAGCAGGATCAGATCTTTGAGGGCGAAATTGCTTCCGTAAAGCGTTTCAAGGACGATGTAAAGGAAGTAAAGGCCGGTTACGAGTGTGGTCTTGTATTTGAAGGCTTCAACGAGATCGAGGTAGATGATTATGTTGAAGTTTATATAATGGAAGAGGTTAAGCGTTGAGAAAAAATTCTGTAAAAAATACAAGAATAAATGCTGAAGTCATGCGTGAGCTTTCAGTATCAATCAGAAATCTTAAGGATCCACGCATCTCACCTATGGTATCCGTTACCGGTGCAGATGTAACCCCGGATCTTCAGTACTGCAGAGTATATATCTCGGTTCTGGGCGGTGAGGAGTCCCTTAAGAAAACCATGGAGGGTCTTAAAGCAGCCAGTGGTTTCTTACGCCGCGAGCTTGCTCAGACAGTAAATCTTCGTCATACACCGGAGCTTCAGTTCATTGAAGATCATTCCATCGAGTATGGTGCTCATATGGATGAGCTTATCAACAGAGTCGCAAAGGAAGATGCGGAAAAGCATGTTGCAACAGAAGATGAGCTTTCCATGGATTCTGACACAAGCGAAATTGATTAATTGTTTTTTACAGGCAGAGATGCATTACGCATTTTCTGCCTGTAAGATTTTAAGAAAGGATTTTTCATGAACGAATTTGAGAAGTTAATAGAAGCTGCAGACAGTATCTGTATTCTAGGACATACAAATCCTGATGGTGATTGCCTGGGGTCAACTCTCGGTACAAAAAATTATATCAAAAATCGCTATCCTGAGAAAAAGGTTAATGTCTATCTCCAGCCATCCAATGAAAAATTCCGTTTCATTCCGGGGTATGAGGACATCATCAACATCCCGTCTGACCGAAAATATAATTTATGTATAATGTGCGACTGCAACGGTTTCGACAGAGTAGGAGATTTCAAGAAACTGGCTGAAAATGCCGAAACTCTTTACGTTTGTGATCATCACATCCCGGGTTCACAGAATTTCGAGCACAAAACCATAATTCCAGAAGCTTCCAGTACCTGTGAAGTAGTTTTTGATCTCATGGACAAGGAGTATATCTCCAAGGATGTAGCAACATGTCTATATCTCGGCCTTGTTCATGATACAGGAGTTTTTAAGTATAGCTGCACTTCCCAGCATACTATGGAGATTGCCGGACAGCTTATGGCGAAAGGCATTGACTTTGGCTCAATCATTGATGATACTTACTACACAAAAACCTATGCTCAGCAGCAGGTTATGGGCAGAGTACTTATGGAAAGTCTTCTGGTCATGGATCAGCGCTGTATCACAGGGTGGCTCACATGTAAGGAAATGAAATTCTATAATGTGACATCCAAGGATATCGATGGTATAGTAAGTACCATGCGCGAGACCAGAGGTGTGGACTGTGCCATTTTCATCTATGAAATGACCAATCAGAATTATAAGGTCAGCCTGAGAAGCAACAACCATATGCTTGATGTTGCCAGGGTTGCCTCTCATTTTGGCGGAGGCGGGCACAAGATGGCCGCAGGCTGCACATTGCAGGGCTCAAACTATGATGTCATAAACAACCTTACCAAAGAGCTTTCCAAGCAGATGGATGCTCCGGAATTTATTTCAAACAGGACATAAGTATAAGAGTATACATGGACGGAATTATAGTAGTTAACAAAGAGCGGAACTGGACAAGCTTTGATGTCACCAAAAAGCTTCGTTCCATCCTGCACGAAAAGAAAATAGGTCATACCGGAACTTTGGATCCGCTGGCAGAGGGCGTACTGGTCGTTTGTTCCGGAACAGCCACAAAGCTTGTTGATGCAATTGCAGGCACCATCAAGGTCTACGAAGCCGAGATGAAGTTGGGTATATCTACGGATACAGAGGACATAACAGGCACTGTTCTTGATGAAAAACCCGTAAACGTAACAGAATCTGATCTAAGGTCTGCAATTGAAAGCTTCATAGGCACATACGATCAGGTTCCACCTATGTTCAGTGCCAAAAAAATCAACGGCAAAAAACTGTACGATCTGGCGCGTGAAGGAAAAGTCGTAGAGCGGAAGCCTAATCGTATAACTATTCACAACATCAATATTTTAGACATCAGCCTTCCGTATGTAAAAATGGAGATTACCTGCTCCAAGGGTACCTATATCCGCACCTTATGTAAGGATATAGGCGACAAACTTGGAACAGGTGCCACTATGACAGCATTGCTTCGTACCCGTGTCGGACAGTTTACCATCGGAGAGAGTCATACCTTGTCCCAAATTGCAGACATCGAGGCACGCGGTGAACTTTTCTCCATCATGAAGCCGGCAATATTTGTCCCTGAACCTGCAGTGGTTTCTTTCGGAAAGTTTGACGGCAGTCATCTGGGGCACCAGCTCATATTTGAAAATATGTTCAGGATCGCCAAGGAAAAGAATCTGAAAACTGCGGTTCTTACCTTCTCGCAAAATCCTGATAATCTGTTCACTGAGGTGAAGAAAAAGTCCATATCCTCCAGTGACGAACACATCACTCGTCTCAGAAATATAGGATTTGATTATGTATTTTCATATCCTGTAAATCGGGAAACCATGCAGGTACCGGCTGAACACTTTCTCAGAGATGTGCTTATAGAAGGTATGCATGCTTCAGATATCGTTGTAGGAACCGACTGCAGCTTCGGTCACAAAGCCCAGGGTAATGCAGAGATGCTCCTCTCTTTACAGGAGAAGTACGACTATACTGCGCATGTCATCAAAAAGCGTCAGGTTTACGATAAAGATGGTAATGCCAGAGAGATTTCCAGCACCTTCATCCGTGAGGAGATACAAAGCGGTAATGTAAAACACGCCGCTGAGCTTTTGGGACGTCATGTTGCTCTCAGCGGAGTAGTAGTGTATGGCAATCAGATAGGTTCTACAGTGTTGGGATTCCCGACTGCCAATATTATGCCAAAGGCAGGAAAGATCATCCCTATGCCGGGTGTATATATCACCCGGGTTCTGATTGGTCAAACCTTATATAAAGGTATGACCAACATAGGAACCAATCCGACTGTAGGTAATGACAATCCAATCGATGTTGAAACACATATCATCGGATTCCATGGTGACCTGTACGGCAAGAAGATAAGAGTAGAATTTATCGAAAGACTGAGAGATCAGCAGAAATTTCCATCTCTTGATGCCTTAAAAGAACAATTACAGAAGGATGTTCTGGCAGCTTCAAGTTATCCTATGGATCTGTAAGGCCAGGTTTCCGCTAACTTGATTTTATACATATCATAAAATCAAGTTATGAATCAAGTTTTGTAAACCTTTGGCAAAACAATTGACAACTTTACCACTCTTTGTTAGAGTACAGGAGTATGCGCGTTAGCATAGTTTTTCGGACTCCTTCCGGAAACTCTGTTAACGTAAGTTTATCACGAGAGATCGTGAGATTTTATAGGAGGATTTACCATGATTTCAAAAGAGAAGAAGGCAGAGATAGTTGCAAAGTATGGCCGTAAGCCTGGAGACACAGGTTCACCTGAGGTTCAGATTGCTATCCTTACAGCAAGAATTGCAGAGCTTACTGAGCACCTTAAGCAGAATCCTAAGGATCACCACTCAAGAAGAGGACTTCTTATGATGGTCGGTCAGAGAAGAGGACTTCTTCAGTACCTTGCTAAGACAGATCTTGAAGGTTACAGATCTCTCATCGAGAAGCTCGGTATCAGAAAGTAATTTTGATAGGGTAGGGCGGAGATTTATTTCTCTGCCCTTTTATTTTGTCTATAAAGCCCCGTCACATTATACAATTTTAAAAAACATATCGACCTCACTTAAAGAATTTGTTAAAATACAGAATTGAGTAGCACGATGTGTTATGCTGTCCGTTTTTTGAATCTGCAGAATTTGCGGACAGAGTATAATATTTATATATTTTATGACAGGAGAGCCCTCCGAGATCACTGATGAAATTCTGAGTACTCAGAGTTTGATTAGTGTTTTTGGACCTCCCTGTCGGTACAGGAGGTAAAAATGTACAAGAGTTATTCCATGGAACTCGCCGGCAGAACACTCACCGTAGATATCGGACGTGTTTGTGCACAGGCAAACGGTGCAGCTCTTATGCACTATGGCGATACAACAGTTCTTTCAACATGTACTGCTTCAGCCGCTCCAAGAGACGGCATTGATTTCTTCCCACTCCAGATCGAGTATGAGGAGAAGATGTATGCAGTAGGTAAGTTCCCGGGAGGATTCAAGAAAAGAGAGGGACGTGCAGGTGACAATGCCATCTTAACTTCACGTGTTATCGATCGTCCTATGAGACCTCTTTTCCCTAAGGACTTCCGTAACGACTGTCTCGTAGACAACCTCGTTATGTCCGTAGATCAGGATTGTTCACCGGAGCTTCTTGCCATGCTTGGTTCATCCCTTGCAACTGCAATTTCAGATGTACCTTGGGATGGTCCATGTGCTTCTACTCAGGTAGGTATGATCAACGGTGAGCTGATCATCAACCCTACAAATGCTGAGAAGGCAGTATCAGACCTTGCTCTTACAGTTGCTTCAACACGTGATAAAGTCATCATGATTGAGGCAGGTGCAAACTGCATCTCTGATGACAAGATGATCGAAGCTATCTATAAGGCTGATGAGGTAAACAAGCAGATCATCGGCTTCTTCGATTCAATCATCGCTGAGTGCGGTAAGGAGAAGATGGAGTACGTTAGTGCAGCTGTTCCTGAGGAGCTTTTTGCAAGAATCAAGACAATCGTTACTCCGGAAGAAATGGAAACTGCTGTATTTACAGATGACAAGCAGCAGAGAGATCAGAATATCGCTGAAATCACAAAGAAGCTTGAGGAAGCACTTCAGGATGATGAGGAGGCTCTTGCTATCCTTCCTGATGCTATCTATCAGTATGAGAAGAAGACCGTTCGTAAGATGATCCTGAAGGATCACAAGAGACCTGATGGCCGTAAGATCGACGAGATCAGACCTCTTGAGGCTGAGGTTGATCTCATCCCTAGAGTACATGGTTCAGCTATGTTCAAGCGTGGTCAGACTCAGATCCTCGACATCGTTACACTTGCCCCTCTTTCAGAGGTTCAGAAGGTAGAGGAGTTAAACGATTTCATCACAGAGAAGCGTTACATACATCAGTACAACTTCCCTGGCTATTCAGTAGGTGAGGCTAAGGCAAGCCGTGGACCTGGACGTCGTGAGATCGGTCACGGTGCACTCGCAGAGAGAGCACTTATCCCTGTTCTTCCTTCAGTAGAGGATTTCCCATATGCTATCCGTGCTGTATCCGAGACAATGGAGTCAAACGGTTCAACCTCTATGGGTTCAACATGTGCATCCTGCCTTTCACTTATGGCAGCCGGTGTTCCTA
>DGVW01000104.1:53670-123402 GCA_002396005.1 Oribacterium sp. UBA4274 | reverse complement strand
GTACTCGCTTCAGGCAAGGATATCAACGTAATGGTATTCGATACTGAGGTTTACTCAAATACAGGCGGACAGTCATCTAAGGCAACACCTACCGGTGCAGTAGCACAGTTTGCTGCAGCAGGTAAGGAGACAGGTAAGAAGGATCTCCCTGGTATCGCAATGTCTTACGGCTACGTATACGTTGCTCATATCAACATGGGTGGTGATATGGCTCAGACAGTTAAGGCTATTACTGAGGCTGAGGCTTATCCAGGTCCATCACTTATCATTGCTTATGCTCCATGTATCAACCATGGTATCAAGAAGGGCATGGCTAAGGCTATGACTGAGGAGAAGCTTGCACTTACCACAGGTTATTGGAACAACTTCAGATTCAACCCTAACGGTGGTGACAAGAAGTTCACTCTTGACTCTAAGGAGCCGGATTTCACAGGATATCAGGACTTCCTTAAGGGAGAGGTTCGTTACCTTTCACTTGGTCTCAAGAACCCTGAGAGAGCTAAGGCACTCGATGAGCAGAACCAGGCTGAGTCAGAGGCTAGATATGAGCATCTTAAGAAGCTTAATGATCTTTACAATAACTAATTAAGATTCATATTGAATTATGGAGAGCCGGCGTATGCCGGCTCTTTTTTAGTGTTTTCAGTATTGTTTATTATTGCTTCAGGCGTGAAAAAGTACTGATTGCCGTATAATTTAGAACGTCATTTTGTATTTGCGCCTGTTCTTGCTGTTTTCAAACTATCGTGTTAAGATATATGAGTTATATTATGTCTATTTACCAGGATGGGTGATTATAATGAGAAAAGTTATTGTGGCGGTAGTTGGCCGTCCTAATGTAGGAAAGTCTACATTATTCAATTTAATTGCAGGGAAGCAGATATCTATTGTTAAAGACACTCCGGGTGTTACGAGAGACAGGATATATGCGGATGCAGAGTGGCTGAATTACAAATTCACATTAGTTGATACAGGCGGAATTGAGCCGGAATCAAAGGATATCATTTTGTCACAGATGCGCAGTCAGGCTCAGCTTGCCATCGATACTGCTGATGTGATTATATTTGTTACAGATGTAAGAACAGGTGTCGTTGACGCGGATTATGAGGTTGCTGATATGCTTCGTAAATCCGGTAAGCCGATAGTGCTCTGCGTTAATAAGGTTGACAGCTTCAAGAAATTTGGTGATGACATATATGAGTTCTATAATCTTGGACTCGGTGATCCGTTTGGCGTTTCATCTACAAACCAGATGGGCGTAGGTGATCTGCTTGATGAGGTTGTTAAACATTTCCATTCAGAGGGTCTGGAAGAGGAAGAGGATGATTCCATCAAGGTTGCCCTTATCGGAAAACCTAATGTAGGTAAGAGTTCTGTTGTTAATAAGTTGCTCGGACAGAACAGAGTCATCGTTTCTGACATCGCGGGAACAACACGAGATGCCATTGATACCAAGATTGTTCACAATGGTAAGGAGTATACATTTATCGACACTGCCGGTCTTCGCAGAAAAGGTAAGGTGACAGAAGATATCGAGAGGTATTCAGTTATCCGTACAGTTGCAGCTGTAGACCGTGCTGATATCTGTCTTGTTCTTATTGATGCAACACAGGGAATCACAGAAGGTGATGCCAATATAGCAGGTATAGCTCATGAGTCAGGTAAGGGTGTCATCATCTGCGTAAATAAGTGGGACGCGATACCGGATAAGACTGATAAGACTATGAAAGAGTTTACTAACAAGCTTAAGGAGAAGTTTGCATATATGCCTTATGCTGAGTATCTCTTTATCTCTGCAGAGACTGGTCAGAGACTCAACAAGATTTTTGATCTTGTTGATCAGGTACGTGACAGTCAGACCATGCGTATCCGTACAGGTGTCCTTAATGATATTATGACGAGGGCAACTGCTATGAAGCAGCCGCCTAGTGACAAGGGCAAGAGACTCAAACTGTTCTATATGACTCAGACATCGGTTGAACCACCAACCTTTGTTATTTTTGTAAATGATGTGCAGCTGATGCATTTTTCATATACCAGATATATTGAGAATCAGATTCGTGATGCATTTGGTTTTATGGGTACACCACTTAAGTTCCTGATTCGTGAAAGAAAAGGCGGAGAAGAGGAATGATGGACGTTCAGCATATAGTTATTTGCCTGTTGACAGGGTATCTGTTTGGTATGATTCCTAATGGATATTTATATGGAAAGTCTCAGGGAATCGATATCTATAAAGTAGGATCTGGAAACCCGGGAAGTACTAATATTTCAAGAACTCTTGGTAAAAAAGCCGGTGCTACAGTTTTGCTTCTTGATATAGCCAAAACTATAGTACCTATACTTATTCTTCATATGGCGTGGAAACCGGCAACTATCGATCATGGTACACTGATCACTCTTTTTACAGGATTTGGAGCGGTGCTCGGGCATGATTTTCCTGTCATTCCGAAGCTGAAAGGTGGTAAGGGAGTTGCCTGTACAGGAGCTCTCATCATTGCGTTTGACTGGAGATTTGCAGTAGTACTGCTTGCGTTGTTTATTTTTGTTTCTTATACAAGCGGTTATGTGAGTGTGGGATCGATAACGGCGGTATCTGCATTTTTTGTACTTACAGCAGTGCTTGGAAAGTTTGGTATGCTGCCTTTTTCTGGTGACATTTATCCTGTTGTATGCGGACTTTCCTTTATTATCGCCGCACTAGCTGTTTGGCAGCATCGCAGCAATATCGACAGACTCAGAAAGGGAACTGAAAGTAAGTTCCATTTTAAAAAATAATACTTAATGCAGGAAGCATTTGGCGGGGATTGATCTCAGCAACAGGCGGATGTTGTTATGTTGAGATATAGTGCCCGCCAAAAGTTTTTATGGGATGAATGAGGGGAGACAGAGATGAAAACAGCAGTTATTGGTTCAGGTACATGGGGGACTGCATTGGCCATACTTCTTTCACATAATGGTCATGAGACAACTCTTTGGACCAGATCTGAGAGTAATGCCAGGGAAATGGCGGATACGAGGAAGCATAAGCATCTTCAGGGTGCTGTTATCCCGAAGGATATGGATATAACCTCTGATCTGCAGCATGCATTGATGGACAAGGATCTTGTTGTTCTTGCGGTTCCTTCTATAAGTATCAGAGAAGTTTCTCAAAAGATGTTTCCTTTCGTGAGGCATGGACAGGTTATAGTTTCTGTTGCCAAGGGTATCGAGGCAGATTCCTTGAAGACGATGTCTGATATAATTGAAGAGGAGATTCCTCAGGCAGATGTGGCGGTTCTTTCCGGTCCGAGTCATGCCGAGGAGGTGTCAAAATTTATACCGACAACCATTGTTACAGGAGCACATTCTGAGAAAACCGCAAAATTCATACAGGATACTTTTATGAGCGACTGTTTCAGAGTCTATATCAATCCTGACATCAAGGGGATTGAAATAGGAGGCGCACTGAAAAATGTTGTTGCATTGGCAGCAGGTATGGCCGACGGACTGGGCTATGGTGATAACAGTAAGGCTGCACTTATTACACGAGGCATAGCTGAGATAACCAGACTTGGCGTGAAGATGGGATGCGATATCGAGACATTCCAGGGACTCAGCGGAATAGGCGATCTGATAGTTACCTGTGCATCTATGCATTCCCGTAACAGGCGTGCCGGCATACTTATAGGACAGGGCAAATCGTACACTGAGGCGATGGAAGAAGTAGGGCAGGTTGTGGAAGGTGTTCATGCTGCCAAAGCCGCTTTGCAGCTGGCGCAGAAGTATGATGTTTCCATGCCGATAGTTTCCGAGATAAATGAAATACTGTTCGGTGATAAGTCTCCTGAAGAAGCAGTCAAGGATCTCATGCTGAGGGACAGAAGGATAGAAAATGCCGGATTGAAATTTGATAAATAATTGTGTAGTTCGTATGAGAACGATGAAGAGAAGAATCCGTAGCTGTATTTGGGCTGTGGATTCTTTTTTATATACTCAAAAACGCGATTTCAGGGAATGTTTATTAAAGTTCTGCAGTAGTTATAGATAGTTGTAAACTTATAATGCTTATAACTGTAAGTTATCATAAGAAAAAATAATTTGCTTTGACGTTATAAAAGCATTGACTTTAAATAAGTGGTTTTATTATAATCAAGATAAGATTTTAGTGTCGTGTATGAACTATAAAAGGGAAGATGGTAATAGACGACAGCAGGTTTTTTGAACCTGAGAGACTCAGGTTATATAGAAAGCTTAGGAGGGAAAAATATGAAAAAAATATTAAGTGTGGTACTTGCAGGAGCGATGGCTGCTTCACTGGCTTCTTGCGGATCTTCCGGATCAAAACCGGCAGCAACAGCTGCAGCGGGTGATACAGCTTCAAGTGATGGAGCAGCGGCAGACGCAGGCTCTGCTTCAGGAGATCTCACATGGAAGATCGGTGCTCAGGGCCCACTTACAGGCGGAGCAGCAGTATATGGTACAGCCGTAATCAACGGTGCCAAGATTGCGATTGATGAGATCAATGAGGCAGGCGGAATCAACGGCTATAAGGTTGAGTATCAGACAGCGGATGATGAGCATGATCAGGAGAAGGCTATCAATGCCTACAATTCTCTCAAGGACTGGGGTATGCAGATACTTATCGGACCGACAACTTCTGCGCCGACAATTGCAGTAGCATCAGAAGCTGTTAATGACAATATGTTTCTTCTTACACCGTCAGGTTCAGCAGTAGACTGTACAGCAACAGCTAATGCTTACAGAGTATGTTTCTCTGATCCTGCACAGGGTGCAAAGTCAGCACAGTATATCGGAGAGCACAAGCTTGCTACAAAGGTTGCGATCCTTTATGATTCATCAGATGTTTACTCAAGTGGTATTTACGAGGCATTTGTAGCTGAAGCAGCAAATCAGGGAATTGAAATTGTAGATACAGAGCAGTTCACAGCTGACTCCAAGACAGATTTCTCTACACAGCTTCAGAAGATGCAGGCTTCAGGCGCTGAACTTGCATTCCTTCCTTTCTACTATACAGAGGCAGCTCTTGTGCTCACACAGGCAAACACAATGGGATTTGAACCTGTATTCTTTGGCGTAGACGGTATGGATGGTATTCTCGACGTTGAGAATTTTGATAAATCTCTTGCAGAGGGACTTATGCTTCTTACACCATTTGCAGCAGATGCAGACGATGAAGCAACTGTTAACTTTGTTACAAAATATAAGGAAGCATTCGGTGATACACCTATCCAGTTCGCTGCTGATGCATATGACGCTGCTTATATCATCAAGGCTGCTGTTGAGGCTGCAAACCTTACACCAGATAAATCAGTAGATGAGATCGGAACTGCACTTGAGGAGCAGATGAAGACGGTTTCATACGATGGTATCACAGGTTCTGGAATGACCTGGAATGAAAACGGTGACGTTGATAAGGAACCAAAGGCCGTAGTTATCAAGGACGGCGCTTACGTATCCGCTGAATAATCAGGACTCCTGAAGCAAGGATGCTTTTTTATTATTGATCCGTATTGTTTTAAAGCATAAAGGGTTGCTTTCTAAAAAAGCGACCCTTTATTGAGTTATGTTTAGGGTAACTTTCTACGATATATGTATATATACTTAATCGGATTGGTTATGTATAAGAAACAATTAGTAAGAAATGATGAGGTAGCAAAGATGATGAGTTTCATTTCATATCTGCTCAATGGACTGAGCCTTGGATCAGTATATGCGATAATAGCTCTTGGATATACTATGGTATATGGTATTGCCAAAATGCTTAATTTTGCCCATGGTGATATTTTGATGGTAGGCGGTTATACTGCATTTATTGCGTTTAACAGTCTGGGACTTCCTATACCTGTTGCAATTCTGGTAAGCATGGTCGTCTGTACTTTACTTGGCATAACAATTGAAAAGATTGCATATAAACCTTTGCGTCAGGCTAACTCACTTTCTGTTCTTATCACAGCTATCGGTGTTTCTTATCTGTTGCAGAATCTGGCTCAGCTTATTTTTTCAGCCAATCCGAAAAGCTTTAGTTCTTTTGTTCCACTTAAGCCTGTCAAACTGGCCGGGGGACAGCTTACAATATCCGGTGAGACTATAGTTACTATAGTTACATGTATCATCATCGTTGCAGGACTCGTGACATTTATCAACAAGACAAAGGCAGGGCAGGCGATGCTTGCTGTTTCTGAGGATAAGGGGGCAGCAACTCTTATGGGAGTGGATGTAAACGGAACTATATCTTTGACCTTCGCCATAGGCTCGGCTCTTGCGGCTATCGGTGGCATCCTTTTGTGTTCAGCCTATCCTACATTGACACCTACTACAGGAGCTATGCCCGGTATCAAAGCTTTTGTTGCGGCGGTACTTGGCGGGATTGGATCGATCCCGGGAGCTTTTGTTGGCGGCATCATCCTTGGAGTTCTGGAAAATCTTGCAAAGGCTTATATCTCTTCCAAGCTTTCAGATGCAATTGTATTTTCTGTTTTGATCATCGTTCTTCTTGTGAAACCTACAGGTATTCTGGGTAAGAAGATTATGGAGAAAGTGTGATATATGATGGATAGAGTTAAAGCAGAAAAGCAGAAAATTTTCCGTAGTAATATGATAACTTTTGGAATAGTTATCATCGCGTATATTGTTGTGGAGCTGATGATGCAGACAGGGAACATAAGCTCTTTGTTTAAGGGACTTCTGGTTCCGCTCTGTACTTATTCTATACTTGCAGTTAGCTTAAATCTTGTAGTAGGTATTTCCGGAGAACTGTCACTGGGACATGCAGGCTTTATGTGTATCGGAGCCTTCTCCAGCGCAACATGGTCGATGCTTATGAAATCATCAGGGATGCCGGAGGGCATGAGGTTCTTTATCGCCATAGTTATCGGAGCAGTCACAGCAGCTTTTTTTGGTTTTCTTATCGGAATTCCTGTTCTGAGACTTAAGGGAGACTACCTTGCTATTGTTACTTTGGCTTTTGGCGAGATCATCAAGAATCTTGTTAATGCTTTGTACTTCGGCGTGGATGCTAACGGTCCTCATTTTTCTCTTGAGGATAGTATGCATCTCAACATGGATGGAGGGACCATCATCATAAAAGGTGCTCAGGGAATCACAGGTACTCCTAAAAATTCCAATTTTACCATTGGAATAATACTGCTTTTGATTGTGCTTTTTGTGGTTCTTAACCTTATCAATTCAAGAACCGGAAGAGCAGTTATGGCCATAAGAGATAACAGGATAGCTGCAGAATCTGTAGGTCTCAATGCGACAAAGTTCAAACTACTTGCATTTACGATTTCCGCTGCGATTGCCGGAATAGGCGGAGCGCTGTACGCACATAACCTGAGCTCCCTTCAGGCTCTTCCAAAAAACTTTGGTTATAATCAGTCTATTATGATTCTTGTTTTTGTGGTTATGGGAGGCATCGGTAATATCAGAGGATCAGTGATCGCTGCAGTTGTTCTTACACTTCTTCCTGAACTTCTGAGAGGTCTCAGTGATTATCGTATGCTCATATATGCGGTAGTTCTGATATTTATGATGCTGTGTACATCGGCACCATCATGGATTCAGTATCGTGACAGAATCATGATGAGTTTTAAGCTGAAATCTACAGATGGAAAGGAGAACAAGTGATATGGCTACATTATTAAAGGTAGACCGTCTTGGGATCTCCTTTGGCGGATTAAAGGCTGTTGACGGATTTAATGTTGAGATAGAAAAAAATGAACTGTATGGACTTATCGGCCCAAACGGCGCAGGAAAAACAACTGTTTTTAATCTGCTCACTGGTGTTTATAAACCAACCAACGGACAGATAGTTCTTGATGGGGATAATATCACAGGCCTCGATTGTGAGGCCATCAGTAAGAAGGGGATAGCCAGAACCTTTCAGAACATAAGACTGTTCTCGCAGCTTTCTGTATTGGACAATGTTAAAGTCGGATTACACAATACCAATCAGTATTCTACACTGGATGGAATATTCAGGACGCCTAAGTTCCGTAAGGTAGAGCGGGAGATGGATGAGAAGGCATTGGAACTGCTCAAGGTTTTTGAACTTGATGGTTACTGCGATTATAAGGCATCCAATCTTCCTTATGGTCAGCAGAGAAAGCTTGAGATCGCCAGAGCTCTTGCAACATCTCCGAAACTGCTGCTTTTGGATGAACCTGCAGCCGGCATGAACCCTAACGAAACAGAGGAACTTATGAATACCATAAGACTCGTGAGAGACAGATTCGATATGACCATACTTCTTATTGAGCATGATATGAAACTCGTTTCCGGAATCTGCGACAGATTGACAGTGCTTAATTTTGGCCAGGTGCTTAAGCAGGGCTCTACGCAGGAAGTTCTGCATGATCCTGAAGTTATTAAAGCATATCTTGGAGATTAGGAGGAACGGAAATGAGTACAATGTTAGATGTAAAAGATCTAAACGTTTATTATGGCGTCATTCATGCGCTTAAGGGTATTTCGTTCCATGTAGACAAGGGCGAGATAGTCACTTTGATCGGAGCCAATGGAGCAGGCAAAACCACTACACTTCAGACTATAACAGGACTTATTCCGGCCCGTTCAGGGAGTGTAGTATATAACGGGAAAGAAATCATACATACTCCGGGGCATCAGCTTGTTTCGAACGGTCTTGCTCATGTTCCTGAGGGGAGACGTGTTTTTGCAACATTGTCTGTGTACCAGAATCTCATGCTGGGAGCCTATACTCGTAAGGATAAGGATGGTATAGAAGCAACACTTAAGACAGTTTATGAACACTTTCCGAGACTTCTGGAACGTAAAAATCAGATGGCTGGTACTCTGTCAGGCGGCGAGCAGCAGATGCTTGCTATGGGAAGAGCGCTTATGAGTAACCCTCAGATGGTGGTGCTTGATGAGCCTTCCATGGGACTGTCACCAATCTATGTTAATGAGATATTCAATATCATAGAGAAGATTCATGAGTCCGGGGTTACTGTACTGCTTGTTGAGCAGAATGCGAACAAGGCATTATCCATCGCTGACAGAGCATATGTTCTTGAAACTGGTAAGATCACTATAGAGGGTGATGCTCATGAACTCAGCAACGACCCTAAAGTCAAGGCGGCATACCTGTCTGAGTGATGATGGAAATATTATCCTCAAAAATCAAATACTGAAACGTAGAATTCAAAAATATCTGTTGATATAATAAATGTATCAACAGGTATTTTTTGTTAACTGATGGTGTTTATCGGGTCAGAAGATCATACTTTGTACGAAATATGTCTTCACATCATCATAGTTTTGTTTTGTATGACAATAACCATGGGGTTATCATTATTTTATCCAGGAGGTGTGTATGAAACTTTATTTTATAGGCGCGGATCATGAAGTCACCGGATCACTGCATTATGTTCATGCTGCCGGATTAAAGATACTGGTGGACTGTGGTATGAAGCAGGGAGCGAATCATTATGAAACAGCGCCTCTGCCGATTAAGTATTCTGATGTTGATTATATTCTTTTGACACATGCTCATATTGACCATTCAGGTATGATTCCGTATGCGTACAAGAACGGATTTAACGGAACGGTTTTGACTACAAGAGCTACAGAGGCACTTGCCAATATCATGCTTAGAGACTCCGCACATATTCAGATGCAGGAAGCAGAGTATATGAATCGTAAGGGCAGAAGAGCCGGAGAAGCAGACGTTCATCCGGTTTATGATCTTAATGATGTAAATGGAGTTCTGGACCATTTCAGGGGAGTCGATTATAACGATGTGATAGAACTTGGCGACGGAGTGATGGTTCGTTTTATAGATGCCGGACATCTTCTGGGATCTGCATCCATAGAACTTATGCTCAGTGAAAACGGCGTTTCCAAAAAGATCGTTTTTTCAGGAGACATAGGAAATTTCGATAAACCGTTGATCAGAGATCCCCAGTATATTCATGATGCGGATTATGTTGTCATGGAGTCGACCTATGGAGATCGTTTCCATGACAGGGAGGTGGATCACGTTTCCAATCTTGTCAATATTACCCAGAGAACTTTGGACAGAGGGGGTAATGTTGTTATTCCTGCTTTTGCTGTGGGACGTACTCAGGAGCTTCTGTATTTATTCAGACAGATAAAACAAAATAAGCTTATTAAAGGGCACCCGGATTTCCCTGTATATGTGGACAGTCCGCTGGCAGTTGAAGCAACACATGTTTTCACGCAGAATCTTGCAGACTGTTATGATGATCAGACCAAAGAGATAGTTATGAAAGGTATCAATCCGATTTCATTTAAGGGATTAAACCTTTCCATTACTTCGGAAGAATCAAAAATGATAAATTTTGAGGAAACGCCTAAGGTTATCATCTCTGCTTCTGGAATGTGCGATGCAGGACGTGTAAGGCATCACATAAAGTATAATCTCTGGAAACCGGAATCTACGATCGTGTTTGCCGGATATCAGGCGGAGGGTACACTTGGCCGTCTGCTTCTGGATGGAGTTAAATCGGTTAAACTTTTTGGAGATGATATTGCAGTAAAGGCTGAGATTGCACGTATGCCGGCCATGTCTTCCCATGCCGATCAGGATGGACTTTTGGACTGGATATCTGCATTTGATCTCAAAAAACCGAAGAGAGTTTTCCTTGTTCACGGAGATGATGGTTCGATGAAGACATTTTCGGAGCTTGTAAACGAAAAACTCGGTTATACTGTTGACTGTCCGTTTTCCGGTTCTGTCTTTGATCTCGCAACCAATAAGTGGGAGGCAATCGGAACACCGGTAGAAGTTTCAAAGGCTGTTGAGTATTCATCAAGCGGTATACCGGGACGCAGAAAATCTTCGGATGCTGC
Source organism: Oribacterium sp. UBA4274 (assembly GCA_002396005.1). Lineage (GTDB taxonomy): Bacteria > Bacillota > Clostridia > Lachnospirales > Lachnospiraceae > Oribacterium. The sequence continues at coordinate 112,569 of DGVW01000104.1, read as the reverse complement.
TTTTGACAGGCTTATGTCGGCGTACAATAAACTACTTACTGCAGTCAGGGCCAATTATGGCGGAGCCAATAAAGATCTCGCCAGGTTTACAGATCAGATACTTAACTTATATGATAAATGGATGCGCTGATGAATAAGCATTCATTTGGAAGGCTTATTATATATGCGTAACAGAGTTTCTAAAAAAACACAATGGGGCATCATGGTACTGGTGCTTGTGTGCTTGATTATTACATTGATGATCAGGATTTTTCTCAGGAATGAACTGGAGGCGTACGAAGCAGCACCGGCGGAAACATTTGCTGCATCTGAGACTGAGGAACAGTTTATTTATGCGGATGCCGGAGAAAGTGCGCCTAAGGAGGACAGCGATAAGGATCTTCTGATGGTGTACAAGGATCGCTTTGATGAGATAGATGTTCTTTTTGAAAGTATTTCAGGTATGGAACAGGGAACACAGAAGAAAGAGTACTATCAGAAAATCGCTGATCTGTGGGACTATGAACTGAAGTCCCTTGGGGATGATATTACATCAGGCATGACTGAAGATGAAAAAAAGAACTATTTTGATGCAGAAAATGCTTTTCTTGTTTCAAGGAATCATGAGTGCATGAAGGTGGTTGGAAGGAATAAAGTCAGCGTCATGGAAGGGATAGATTACCTCAACAGATACATAGAGCTTACCAGAGAACATTGTATGGACCTGTTTAAAGATTATTCATCCCGTCTTGCAAGTTAAAATGTGCTGTGGTATATTTGACAAGTTAATGTCTATTAGACGTAGTTGGCTTAATTACTTAAAAATAGCGAGGAGATATAATAATGCAGTACAGAGGCGTAAATGAGTTACGTGAACTGTTCCTTAGCTTCTTTGAGGAGAAGGGATGCTTACGCTTAAACAGTTTCTCATTGGTTCCACATAATGACAATTCGTTGCTCATTATCAATTCCGGAATGGCACCTATGAAGCCATGGTTTACCGGTCAGGAGATACCACCAAGACGCAGAGTTACCACATGTCAGAAGTGTATCCGTACAGGAGACCTTGAGAATGTAGGTAAGACAGCACGTCACGGTACATATTTCGAGATGCTTGGAAACTTCTCATTTGGTGATTACTTTAAGAAAGAAGCTATTCCATGGGCATGGGAGTTCCTCACAGAGAAGGTTGGACTTGATCCTGAGAGACTTTATCCTTCAGTTTATGTAGATGATGAGGAAGCTTATAATATTTGGCTTAATGATATGCATATTCCTGCAGAACGAATCTTTAAGTTCGGCAAGGAAGATAATTTCTGGGAGCATGGCTCCGGACCTTGCGGACCTTGTTCTGAGATTTACTATGATCGTGGAGAGAAGTACGGAAACGGCCCTGAGGATGTAATGGGCGGTGAGGGCGATCGTTTCATGGAAGTATGGAACATCGTATTCAGCCAGTTCAACAACGATGGTGAGAATCACTATACAGATCTCGCCCAGAAGAATATCGATACAGGTATGGGCCTTGAGAGACTCGCTGTAGCTGTTCAGGATGTTGGATCTATCTTTGATGTAGACACATTAAAGAGCTTAAGAGATCTTATCTGTGAGCTTGCAGGCGGCATCGGTTATGAGCAGCCTGAAACACGTGAGTCCGATGTTTCTGTACGTATCATCACAGATCATGCCCGTTCAATGACATTTATGATCTCAGATGGAATCATGCCTTCAAACAACGGACGCGGATATGTACTTCGCCGTATCATCCGTCGCGCAGTACGCCACGGCAGAAAGCTTGGAATCAAGGGCTCATTCCTTCCTACTCTTGTAGAGAAGGTTATCGAGACATCAAAGGACGGATATCCTGAGCTTGATGAGAAGAAGGATTTTATCCTGAGCGTTGTAAAGGCTGAGGAAGAGAAGTTCGAAAAGACTTATGAGCAGGGCATGGAGATCCTCGAGGAGATGGAGGCTGAGCTTGCAAGAAACGGCAAGAAGGAGCTTTCAGGTGAGGATGCTTTCAAGCTTTATGATACATATGGCTTCCCTGTTGACAATACCAAGGAAATCCTTGAAGAAAAGGGCTTCACAGTTGATGAAGCAGGTTTCAAGGCTGCCATGGAGAAGCAGAAGAAGCAGGGCCGTAAGGACAGACTTGAATCAGGCAAGATGTCTGAGTACAGTGGACATGCAGCCACAGTTTACGATGAGATAGATCCGGAAATCAGTTGTACATTTGACGGATATGACAAGCTTGTTAAAGAGAGCAAGGTTGTATCTATGGTATCACTCGGAGAAGATGAGGCTATAGTTGAGGCACTTTCTGATGGAGAGTCAGGCGCTATCATTACAGAGGAGACTCCTTTCTATGGCACCATGGGCGGTCAGACAGGAGACACCGGACTCATCATACTCGGTTCAGAGGAATCGGGAGAGACGGCAGCACTTGGTAAGGGTGCGGCAGTTTTTGAAGTAAGAGAGACTTCACATATCGGCGGCAACAAGATCGCACATATCGGTGTGATGCGCAGCGGTATGATCAAGCTTTCTGATGTTGTAACACTGAAGGTAGATGCCAAAAACCGTATGAACACCTGCAGAAATCACTCTGCAACCCACCTCCTCCAGAAGGCACTTCGTGAGGTTCTTGGTACACACGTTGAGCAGGCCGGTTCATATCAGGATGCTGGCAGAACAAGATTTGATTTCTCTCACTTCCAGGCCATGACCAAGGAAGAAATCAAGAAGGTCGAGGATATGGTCAACGAGAAGATTCAGGAGGGACTGGAGGTAAGAACCGATGTCATGACTCTTGAAGAAGCCAAGAAGACCGGTGCTATGGCCCTCTTTGGTGAGAAGTATGGTTCTGAGGTCAGAGTTGTACGTATGGGCGATTTCTCTACAGAGCTTTGCGGAGGCACTCACGTTACCAATACTCTTGAGATAGGTCAGTTCAAGATCATCAGCGAGGCCGGTGTTGCAGCTGGTGTAAGACGTATAGAGGCTCTTACAGGAGAGAATGTACGTAAGTACTATGAGAACCTTGAAAAGGAGATAAGTGAAGCGGCAGAGCTTGTCAAGGCTACACCTGCAACTCTTGCGGAGCATATCAAGTCACTTCAGAAGGAACTCAAGGAGCTCAAGAGTGAGAATGAAGCACTCAAGAGCAAGGAAGCCAGGAACGCACTTGGTAATGTAATGGACAATGTTACCGAAGTTAACGGTATCAAGTTCCTTGCAGCACATGTTGCAGGAGTTGATATGAATGAGCTTCGTAATCTCGGAGATGACCTGAAGGTTAAGCTCGGTGAGGGCGTTGTTCTCCTTATCTCTGATAAGGACGGCAAAGTATCTATGGTTGCTATGGCTACAGATGCAGCTGTCAAGGCCGGAGCACATGCGGGTAACCTCATCAAGCAGGTTGCACCTGTAGTTGGAGGTGGCGGCGGCGGTCGTCCAAATATGGCTCAGGCAGGCGGTAAAGATGCTTCCAAGATTGATGAGGCAATCGCAAAGGCCGGAGAGACAATTAAGGATCAGATCAAATAATATGTGATTTTTGATTGACAAAAATCCAAAACTATAATATATGATTATTGACGCACAGGTTAGGACTCGGGTTCTAACCTGCCGTGTATGTTTCATGCTGAAAACTGCACTTGAACGTGCATTGTTGCCGTTTGATTGGTACTTGAATTAGTTTTTGTTTTTCGCTTGACGTACGGGGATTGTGTGTTATAATAAATTACAGTTTGCACCCGAAGGGAGGTTTGGGTTTCAGCATGTCAAATGTTATCGTAAAAGAGAACGAGTCACTGGACAGCGCTTTACGTAGATTCAAGAGAAACTGCGCTAAGGCTGGTATTCAGCAGGAGATTCGCAAGAGAGAACATTACGAGAAGCCATCTGTAAGACGTAAAAAGAAGTCTGAAGCAGCTAGAAAGCGTAAGTTCAACTAATCGTAAATAGATGATTAAATGTAGCCCTGATTCAGAGATGAATTCAGGGCTTTCTTCATTGTTAGGAAATAGAATTATAAGGAAATAATAAGCCGGATTTGGTTCAGAAACGGCGTGTGATATATAGCGGATGATATATGCCGCATATTTTTATAGATTTGGAGGAGTCGGTCCTTGGCAACAGTAGAAGCAATCATGGACATTCCCATGGAGCACGAGCAAAACGTGCTCGGACAATTGGATAGTAATATAAAAAAAATAGAGAGAGCATTCAACGTAACGATCATTGATCGTAATGGCGTGCTCAAGATAATAGGCGATGAGATTGAAACTGAAAAGGCAAAGGACGTAATCAAGAATCTTCTCCAGCTTAGTCAGAGAGGTAACACGATCACAGAGCAGAATGTTGATTATGCTATTTCTCTCAGTTTTTCTGAAAAAATGAGAGGCAGGAGCAGCGATATCGTTGAGATAGACAAGGATATCCTTGCGCGTACCGCCCTTGGAAAGCCTGTAAAACCTAAGACATTGGGACAAAAGGAATATGTGGATGCCATCCGTGATAATATGATAACTTTCGGCGTTGGCCCTGCAGGTACAGGTAAGACTTATCTTGCTATGGCCATGGCCATAACTGCCTTCAGACAGCAGGAGGTTCAGCGTATCATTCTGACAAGACCTGCTATTGAAGCCGGAGAGAAGCTTGGCTTTTTACCGGGAGATCTACAGTCAAAAGTTGATCCTTATATGAGACCGGTTTATGATGCTCTTTATTCCATCATGGGGGCGGAGCAATATCAGTCAAACTCTGAAAAGGGACTGATTGAAGTAGCACCTCTTGCATATATGAGAGGACGTACTCTGGACAATTCATACATCATACTTGATGAGGCACAGAACACTACACCTGCACAGATGAAGATGTTTCTTACACGTATAGGATTTGGTTCCAAAGTAGTAGTTACAGGAGACCTTACCCAGAAGGATCTTGAGGAAGGCAAGAAGTCCGGACTTGAAGATGCTATGCGTGTTCTCAGAAATGTAGAGGGGATTGAGTTTATAGAACTTACGAGTGCGGATGTTGTACGTCATCCGTTGGTTCAGCGTATTGTAAATGCTTACGAGAAGGACGAGGAGAAAAGGGCAAAAAGAGCAAGACAGCATGAGATGTCTCCAAGGAATTACGGAGAGAACAGAAACGATAACAGGCATAAGGATTAGCATATAGAACAGTGACCGTGAGGAACAGGAAATGACTGTAAATATAGATTTTGAAGTAGAAAAAAGACTTGATCTTCAATTTGAAGACATTATCAATGAAATCATACAGGCGGCAATAGAATACGAGAAGTGTCCGTATGAGTGTGAAATCAGTGTACTTATAACTGATAATGATGGTATCCATGAGATAAACAGGGAAACCAGGGAGATTGATTCTCCGACGGATGTCCTGTCTTTTCCTATGGTTAGTTGGGAGGAACCGTCGGATTTTGATGAGGTTGATGAAGATAATTCAGATATCTTTAATCCGGATTCCGGAGAGCTCCTTCTGGGGGACATAGTTTTGAATCAGGATCGCATAGAATCTCAGGCGGCAGATTATGGTCACTCAGAGAAGAGAGAGCTGGCATTTCTTGTGGCGCACAGTATGCTTCATCTTTTCGGATATGATCATATGGTTGATGATGAGAGACTTGAAATGGAGAGAAGACAGAGAGAAATACTTGAAGGAAAGGGATATTTCAGATGAGTGATCAAAAAAGAGAAAGATTGGCCATGTATGATGTGGAGCATCGGACTCAAAGGTCACGTAATGTAAAGGTGCGGAGGACTTTCAGCGAGGATTCCCACAGAAATATGCGTAATAATTTTATCATTCAGGGTTCTCTCCTTGCCATAGCCAGTATCATAGTAAGAATTATTGGCATGGTATATCGTGTGCCTCTCACCGCAATCATAGGTGATGAGGGTAACGGTTATTACACAAGTGCTTACAGCATTTATACATTACTTCTTATATTGTCCAGTTTTTCAATGCCGACAGCGGTATCCAAAATCGTGTCCGGTAATCTGGTAAGCGGTAAATACAGAAATACACAAAGGGTTTTGAAAGCGGCGTTTTTTTATGCCACAGGCATAGGATTTGTGATGTTCTGTGTTCTGTGGTTCGGTTCTGATGTGATTGCAACTGTGCTGCTGAAAAAACCATTTTGCCGTTATGCATTGAGGGCCTTGGCTCCAACTGTTTGGATCATGGCATATCTTGGAATCCTGAGAGGTTATTTTCAGGGCAGCGGCAACATGGTTCCGACAGCCATATCTCAGGTTCTGGAACAGATTCTAAACGCTGTGGTTTCTGTTGCGGCGGCCGGAATTCTGTTCAGAAGGGGTACTGTTTCAAACATTGTCTATCAGAGCGACGATTATGGTCCGGCTTTTGGAGCGGCGGGAGGAGCCATAGGTACAGGAGCGGGGGCATTGACGGCTCTTATGTTCTTTGTGATTCTTTACACAGCTCAGCGGCCGAGGATGTATCGGAATATAAGAAACGACCAGGGGATTGTTGACAGTTACGGTACCATAGGACTGCTTCTTGCGGGAACTATGCTGCCTATCCTTATCTCATCTACGGTTTATAACATTTCATCTGTAATTGACGATTCTATATTCGGCAATGTAATGACTTATCTCGGAAGGCAGGATGATATAGTAACAGAATGGGGAGTTTTCGGAGAGTATCATATCTTGTTCAACATTCCCGTGGCTCTTGCCAATGCTTTGTCATCATCACTGATACCGAGTCTTACGAGAGCTGTAGCGGAGCATAACCGTAAGGACACTGTTTCAAGAGTAAAGTATAGTGTACGTTTTACATTGCTTATAGCTATTCCTTCTACCATAGGCTTGTGTGCGCTGGCAGATCCCATATGCCGTATGCTGTTCCCGGGAAAGCATGTCACGCTACTTATCATGCTGACTCGTATTGGATCATTGGCAGTGGTTTTTTACTCGCTGTCAACTATCACCAATGCAATACTGCAAGGACTTGGGCATCTCAATGTTCCTCTGAAAAATGCTCTTGTGTCCCTGGTCATACATGTAGTATGCCTTGTTGCACTTCTTTTTACAGACATGGGAATATATGCTGTTGTAATCTCCAATATCATATTTGCCTTTATGATGTGTCTCCTGAACCATATGGCTATAAGGAAGCATGTAAGAATGAAGTACGGTGCACGTGAGACCTATATAATTCCGGTGATCGCCGGTGCTGCTATGGGTATTATTGCTTATGCTGTTTCATATGGCGTGCGCATGCTTCTTCCTGAGGCTGAGCGATTCGGACGTATTGGTTCTGTCATAGAAGTTGTTCCTGCAGTTCTCATTGCGGTGATTGTTTACTTTGGCCTTCTTTTTAAGATGAATGCATTTACAGAGGAAGACCTTGACAATATGCCTATGGGTGGAAGACTTAAAAGATTTATTAAATAGACATTTGACGATAAAACCTTATGAGAAAAGAGAAAAACAAAGTTGTAGTTGTGGGAGCCGGAGCGGCCGGAATGATGGCAGCGATAGAAGCAGCCCGTACAGGGGCCGAAGTCCTTTTGATAGAGAGAAACTCCCAGCCGGGTAAAAAGCTTGCCACTACAGGAAACGGAAGATGTAATTTCACAAATCTGGATATGGAAGACCTTGCCGGAGGCAAGTACAGGGGACAGGAACCGAAGTTTGCAGAAATTGCTCTCAAAAGCTTCGGACCGGAAAAGGTTGTGGACTGGTTCAGGTCTGTAGGCATTGAACCCAAATACAGAGGAACCTATGTGTATCCGTATTCCGATCAGGCGGTTTCTGTTGTTTCTGCACTTTGGGATGAAGCTGAACATTTGGGAGTAGAGCTTCTTTTCAATACTCTTATCAGGAAGGTGAGAAAGGATGAGACTGCAGGGGCGGATAATGCCGGCGGATTCTTACTTTGGGTTGAGGGCAGTGAGGCTGTTATAAAAGCTGATAAGCTGATACTTGCTACAGGCTCGAAGGCAGCTCCTAAAACAGGCTCTACCGGAGACGGATATGTCTGGGCGAAGGCACTGGGGCATACCCTCGTTCCTCAGGTACCTGCACTTACCGCAATAAAGTGCAAGGGCAATCAGTACAGGGATATGGCCGGAGTGAGGACGGATGCAGGATTATCTGTGAAGGCAGGCAATGAAATCATTGCCACGGAAGAAGGAGAGCTGCAGCTTACGGATTACGGCATTTCCGGTATTCCTGTTTTTCAGATATCGAGATACGTGGCATACGGATTGCGTGAGGGAAAAGATATGTCTGTATATATAAATTTCCTTCCGCATATTTCAGATAAAAAAGAAGATATATATGAGCTCTATAAAAAGCGTGCAGAAAGGCTTTCATATAAGGATATGGGCAGCTTTTTCACAGGGCTTCTCAATCAGAAGCTTGGAAATGTGATATTGCAGCTTGCACATATAGACAGGAAGCAGCCTGTAGGGAAGCTCTCGAAGAAGCAGCTTGAAGCCATCAGTTCCCTTACGGTAAGCTATAAAGCGGAGTGTGTGGAGGTGAATCCCTTTGCCAACGCACAGTGTGCGGCAGGAGGCATTAGCACAACTGAAGTGAGTCCCCATACCATGGAGTCAAGGATTGTGAAGTGTCTATATTTCGCCGGGGAGATTCTCGATATAGACGGTATCTGCGGCGGATATAATCTTCAGTGGGCGTGGAGCTCGGGGTATCTTGCAGGAAGATCGGCCGGGAACAATGCCTGATATAGAAGGATAAAATATGATAAAGATAAATCAGCTAAAACTAAGGGTTACGGATTCTGTTGCCAGGCTTAAGCTGGCCAGTGCAAAAGTATTGAAGATAGATATTAAGGATATAGAGACGCTGGAAGTTATTAAGCGATCTATAGATGCAAGAAAAAGGCCGGAGATTTTCTTTAGCTATACAGTTCTGATTAAGACAGCCTTTGACGAGAAGAAGGAAAAGAGGCTGGTGGAAGGACTGAAAAACAGAGATGTCAGCATAGATGAGATTACAGAATATCAGGAGCCAAAGCTCAATGATGTAATATCCGGGGTTGAGAGCAGAGAGTTTTTCAAGGAAGAAAAGAACAGACCGGTGGTTGTTGGATTCGGGCCTGCGGGAATGTTTGCCGCTCTTGTGCTCGCCAGAGCCGGTATGCACCCTATCGTATATGAAAGGGGAGCAGAGGTAGATGAACGCATCAGAAACGTAGAGGATCTTTGGGAAAAGGGTGAGCTTCATAAGGAGTCCAATCCTCAGTTTGGAGAAGGCGGGGCCGGCACTTTTTCGGATGGAAAGATAAACACTCTGGTTAAGGACAAGGACGGAAGAAGCAGATTCATATTGAATCTTTTTGTGGGTTACGGCGCTGACTATTCCATATTGATAGATGCAAAGCCTCATGTCGGTACAGACAGGCTTGTTGATATAGTAAAGAATATAAGGCGTGAGATTGAGGCTCTGGGTGGCGAGATCAGGTTCAACACTAAGTTTACCTATGATAAGAAAAGAGACAAGGACAGAAAGATAATCCTTGCCATTGGACACTCCGCCAGAGATACCTATGAGGAGCTTTTTAATGCAGGCCTTGAAATGCAGGCGAAGGATTTCGCCATGGGCTTCCGTGTGCAGCACCTCCAGTCTATGATAAATCAGGATCTTTACGGGGATGTGGATGAGAAGACATTGGCAGCGCTCGGACAGGGAGCTTATAAGGTTACTCATACTTCAGACAAGAACGGACGTGGAGTATACAGCTTCTGCATGTGTCCGGGAGGCTATGTAGTCAATAGTTCATCTGAGGAAGGCAGACTGTGTGTAAACGGTATGAGCTATCACCGGAGAGACGGTGTAAATGCCAATGCTGCCATCATTGTATCGGTGCGCAAGAGTGATTATGATGGAGAACATGATCCCCTTGGCGGTATCAGGCTTCAGAGAGAGCTCGAGGAACGGGCTTACAGACTTCTGGGGGGAAAGGTGCCTGTGCAGACCTACGGAGATTTCAAGAAGAATCTCGCAAGTACGGATAAGAGCCTTGGTGAAGTGAGTCCTCAGATAAAGGGGCAGTATGGATTTGCAAAGTTAAATGATATCTTCAGATTTGATGAGGATTCCAGATATGCTTCTCTTAATGATTTTAATGAAACTTTTATAGAAGGTATGGAGAGTTTTGAACATAAGCTTCACGGATTTTCAAGAGAAGATACATTGCTTGCGGGAATTGAAGCCAGAACCTCAAGTCCTGTAAGGATACCGAGAGACGAGAACTTTGAGTCCAATGTTTCCGGTATATATCCATGTGGCGAGGGTGCAGGCTATGCCGGTGGCATCATGAGTGCAGCCATGGACGGAATGAAAACCGCTGAGGCGCTTGTAAAACATTATAATTCATTGTAAAATTTCGCATAAGTCAGGATTGGGGTTTTGCAGCATTGCAAGAGTGGAGGTTATATGACTAACGAAGAGATGAGAGCCCTTCTTAAAGATAAAAAACGTATTGTCATAAAGGTAGGGTCTGCCAGTATAACTCATTCCATAACAGGCGGGCTCAATCTGTCTAAGATTGAGAAACTCGTAAGAGTTATCGCCGATTTGAACGGTGAGGGCAAGGATGTTATCCTGGTTTCTTCGGGTGCTATCGCCACAGGCCGACAGGCTTTAGGCATTCACCGCAGACCTCGCACTATGGAGGAAAAGCAGGCGTTTGCAGCAGTCGGTCAGGCCAGACTTATGATGACATATCAGAAGATTTTCGCTGAGTACGGAGTTATCGCAGCGCAGGTTCTGCTCACAAGAAATGTTATGCTGCATCCTAAATCCAGAAAGAACACTATGAATACCTTCATGGAGCTTCTTAATCTCGGAACTGTACCTATTGTTAATGAAAACGATACGATATCTACAACGGAGATAGATCAGGTCGAGACATTCGGCGACAATGATCAGCTTGCAGCTATAGTCGGTGCTGTAGTCGATGCTGACCTTGTTATACTCCTGTCAGATATAGACGGACTTTTTACGGATGATCCAAGGCAGAATCCGGAAGCAGTATTTATTCCGTTTATTCCGGAAATCAATGAAAGTATTTTGGAAATGGGCAAGGATCATAGTGGTTCCAATGTAGGAACCGGTGGAATGTCTGCAAAGCTTGCCGCTGCAAGAATTGCTACGGACTCAGGGGCCGATATGGTCATTGCGAGATTTACAAGCGCAGATGTAATCAGCGATATTATTGAGGGCAAAAATGTCGGAACACTTTTTGCAGCCCATAAAAATAAAGATTTTGATCTTATAGAACATATAGGACAAAATGAATAAAAGGAAAGTATTATGATCACAGAGAAAGAAATTGCAAGAATTAATGAACTTTATCATAAATCAAAGGAAGGCGGCGGTCTTACCGCAGAGGAGAAAAATGAGCAGGCCAAGCTAAGAAGGGCCTACATCGATGCAGTTAAAGCCAACCTTGGAGTATACCTTAAGGACATAAAAAATGTCAGCAAGGATGAAAAATCAGGAGAGAAAGGCGCTGTATCTCAGGATGAAGCAAGAGCTAAGGTCCGTAAGGCCATGAAAGAAACTGATGCAGAACTTGAGAGAGAAAACGGAGTTATAGAAGTAAGCGCAGGCAATGCCGCACCTGAGGTTTCAAGTCATCTCCGTATCTGACACAGGATAGAGTATCTCCACCATAAGAAAGAGGTATGTATGAGCGATCTAGCTTCAATAGGAAAAAGAGCAAAACTTGCTTCAAGACATCTTGCGAGTCTGACAGCTTCTGAAAAAAATGAAGTTCTCAGGAAGGTTGCGGATGCAATGGAGGAGTCCGGTAATGTTGATAGTATCATTGAGGCCAATGCTTTGGATCTTGCCAATGCCGATAAAAACAATATGAGTGACGGCCTAAAAGACAGGCTCCGGCTTACAAAGGAACGTATACATGATATGGCAGAGGCAGTAAGGGATATTGCAGAACTTACAGATCCTGTCGGAGTCACACTAGAGACTATAGAACGACCTAACGGACTCAGACTTTGCAAAACTTCGGTTCCTATCGGTGTTATAGGTATCATATATGAAGCCAGACCAAATGTTACCAGTGATGCGTGGTCACTTTGTTTTAAGTCTTCCAATGCAGTCATATTAAAAGGCGGCTCCGATGCCATTCATTCCAACAAAGCCATAACTGAGGTCATCCGTAAGGCGATGGATAGCTGTGGTGCCGATCCGGACGGACTTATACTTATTGAAGCGACCGATCATGAAACAGCCAACCGCTTTATGCAGTTAAATGATTATGTGGATGTTCTCATTCCAAGAGGGTCCAAGCGACTGATAAAAGCAGTTGTAGAGCATGCCTCAGTTCCTGTTATTGAGACAGGTGCCGGCAATTGTCACATTTACATAGAGAAAACTGCCGATATCGATAAAGCGGTTCCCATCATTTTTAATGCCAAGACACAGAGGATAGGTGTATGCAATGCCTGTGAGTCTCTGGTTGTAGACAGGGACGCCCTGCAGAAGCTTGTGCCTGTTGTTGAGAAGCTTCAGACCAGAGAAGTGGTGGTGTTTGCTGATGAGGATGCATACCGTGTACTGGAAAGTGCAGCCGATAAGGATGATGCAGACATTAGAATGGAACTTGTAAAGCCGGCATCTCGAGAGGATTTTTATACTGAGTATCTCGATTACAGGATTTCTGTAAAGACGGTTACAGATACAGAGGAGGCTATAGCTCATGTTAATGAGCACAGTACCCATCACAGCGAGGCCATCATCACGGAGGATGCGGCAGCAGCAGAAAAGTTTCTGAATGAAGTAGACAGTGCCTGTGTTTACTGGAATGCTTCAACAAGATTTACAGATGGTGGATGTTTTGGATTTGGAGCGGAAATCGGTATATCAACATCCAAGCTCCATGCGCGAGGTCCAATGGGACTCAGAGAGCTCACTACCTATAAGTACCGTATATACGGCGATGGTCAGGTGAGATGATAGAATTATATCAGTTCAGTTAACAAAAGATTTAGTACTAAGGCATCCCAGGGGATCTCGGAAATCCCCTGGGATTAACAATGAGGTTTTATGGATTATATTATTGATTATAAGGAAATAGTAATGCAGGCACCAACAGAGGAGCCGGCGAGACAGTATTATTTTATGGACCGCGTACGGGAGCTCGTTGAGATACGTAAGCAGGAAGGATATGCAGCACACTGTATGGTAGAGGTTATGGGCTGCCAGATGTCTGCCAAGGATGGCGAGAAGCTGCTTGGAATTCTTGAGAGATGCGGCTATACGGTAACAGAGGATGATAAGGATGCGGATATTGTTCTTTTTACAACCTGTACTGTAAGAGAGAATGCCAATCAGAAGCTATACGGACGTTTAGGAAGACTTAAGCATCAGTATGAACGCCGCGAGGGCATGATCATCGGAATCACCGGATGTATGATGCAGGAAAAGGATGAGGTCGAAGGTATCAGTAAGCATTATCCATACGTAAAGCTTGTTTTTGGAACCCATAATATCTATAAGCTGGCTGAACTTCTGTACAAGACACTTGTTACAGGCAAGCGTACGGTTGAGGTAATCGATGATACAAAGCTCATCGTAGAGGATCTTCCGTCTGACCGTAAGTTCAAGTTCAAGGGTTCTGTCAATATCAGTTTCGGATGCAATAATTTCTGTACCTATTGTATAGTCCCTTATGTTCGAGGCAGGGAGAAATCCCGTAATGCCACAGACATCCTCAGAGAGTGTGAGAAGCTCATTGCGGATGGCTGCATTGAGATCATGCTGCTTGGTCAGAATGTTAACTCTTACGGTAATGATATACCGGGCTCAACAACATTCCCGGAACTTTTAAAGGCTGTTGCGGAGCTTCCGGGACTTAAGAGACTTCGCTACATGACCTCCAATCCTAAGGACTTCTCAGATGAGCTTATCGAGGTCATGAGAACACATCCTATCATAGAGAGACATGTACATCTTCCTCTTCAGTCGGGTTCATCGGCGATCCTTAAGCGTATGAACAGACATTATACAAAGGAAAGCTACCTTGAACTTGTACATAAGATCCGTAAGGCGATCCCTGACGCAACATTAACTACAGATATCATAGTTGGCTTCCCCGGGGAGACAGAGGAAGATTTTCAGGATACCATCGATGTGGTTAAGGAATGTAAATACGATGCGGCATATACGTTTATATACAGTAAACGTACCGGAACACCTGCTGCCAAGTTCGAGCAGGTTCCTGAGGATATAGTAAAGGAGCGTTTTGACAGACTTCTGAAAGTGGTTCAGGAAAGCTCCAGAGAGAATGAGAACAGAGATCTCGGCAAGGTGATGGAAGTTCTTGTAGAGGATGAGAACAAGAATCAGGAAGGATATGTAACAGGCAGACTTTCCAATAGCGTGCTTGTTCACTTCCCGGGAGATAAGAGCCTCATCGGAACCATGCAGATGGTGAAACTCACCGAAAGCAAAGGATTCTACTATTTTGGTGAAATATCCGCATCACGCTAGTGATGCGGATGCCCTCAAGCGGCGAGCTTGTTTCGGCGCAAGCCGAAATCAAACGAAAATGCCTGCGCGAAAGCGCCATCAAATGGCATTTTCTCTTTGGTGAAATATCCGCATCACGCTAGTGATGCGGATGCCCTCAAGAGTTTGGGAACGTCAGCCCATGGAAAACGCTTACGCGAGGGCTGACGCTACATGACAGTTTTCTGCGAAAACTGTCACAAGGGGCGAGGCTGTTTCGGCAGTCTGACCAAACGAAGACAAGTGCGTTTTATGTATCAATGAAGGAGAGAAACTGATTAATGGCTGAAAAGAAAATGTCACCTATGATGGTTGAATATTTGGAAACCAAAAAACAATATCCGGATTGCATCCTTTTCTACCGTATAGGTGATTTCTATGAGATGTTCTTTGAGGACGCAAAGATAGCTTCTTCTGTATTGGACCTGGTACTTACGGGAAAGGATTGCGGTATGGAAGAACGTGCACCGATGTGTGGTATTCCGTTTCATGCTGCAGAAGGCTATATTGCAAGGCTCGCTTCTAATGGTTACAAGGTGGCTATCGCTGAGCAGCTGGAAGATCCGAAACTTTCCAAGGGCCTTGTTAAAAGAGGAGTTATACGTGTCATCACACCGGGAACGCTTACTTCTGAACAGGCACTGGACGAAAGCAAAAACAATTTCCTCATGAGTATCTTCTATGATTCGACCGGATTTGGTATATCAAGTGTTGATATCACAACAGGTGAGTTTCTTTCAACCACATGCTTAAACGAAAAGGAAGTTATGGATGAGCTCAGCAAATTTTCTCCGGCGGAGATCATCTGTAATCAGGCATTTATGATTTCGGGGATAGAAACTGAGGATGTAAAGAATCGTTTTGATCTGATCATCACTGAACTTGGGGATGATGTATATAATGATGAGAAAGCCACAAAGCTTTTGGAACAGCATTTCCATGCAAGTATAGAAGGCCTGGGTTTACAGGATAAGGATCTTGCGAGACTCAGTGCAGCAGCAGCTCTTACATATGTTTATGATACACAGAAAAGTACTGTTGAGCATATCGCCAATATAAGGTATTACTCCAGCAATCAGTATATGATCATAGATACTGCGACACAGCGTAATCTCGAGCTTACAGAAACCATGCGTGAAAAGAAAAAGCGCGGCTCCCTGCTATGGGTTCTGGACAAGACCAAAACTGCCATGGGTGCCCGTATGCTTCGCAGATTTATTGAGCAGCCTCTCATAGACAGAAATCAGATAGTTGCAAGGCAGGATGCGGTAGAGGATTTCTGCAGCCACTATATCGACAGAGAAGAGATATCCGAGTATCTCAATACTATATACGATTATGAGAGATTGTTGGGGCGTATATGTTATAAGACAGCCAATCCGCGAGATCTCATAGCATTTAAACAGTCTTTAAAGATGCTGCCGGATATAATTCAGGAGCTTACCCAGTTTGATTCTGCACTTGTAAAAGAGATACATGATAACATTGATCCCATGGAGGATCTTTTCAAACTTATCGATGAAGCTATTGAGGAAGAACCTCCGATCTCAAGTCGCGATGGCGGCATCATAAAGAGCGGTTATCATGATGAAGTAGATAATTATAAGGAGTCAAGAATCAATGGCAAGCAGTGGCTTGCGGATCTTGAGGCAGAGGAAAGAGAAAAGACAGGTATCAAGTCTTTAAAGATAAAGTATAATCGTATATTTGGATATTGTTTTGAAGTTACAAACACCTTTAAGGATCTGGTGCCGGATTATTTTATTCGTAAGCAGACACTTGCAGGCAGTGAACGATATACCACAGACAAACTCGAGGAACTTCAGAATACCATTCTCGGAGCAGAGGAGAAACTTAATCAGCTTGAGTATGAGCTGTTCTGCGATGTAAGAGATACCATAGGCGGCAATATACAGAGGATTCAGAAAACATCACATTACGTTGCCCTTATCGACTGCATCATTTCTCTTTCGAAGGTGGCTACCGATAACAATTATTGCAGGCCGAACATAAATGAAGAAGGTGTCATCGATATCAAGGATGGACGTCATCCTGTTATCGAAAAGCTCATAAGAGACGGTATGTTTGTTTCCAACAATACATATCTTGATGATTCAACCGATCGTATCGCCATCATTACCGGACCCAATATGGCGGGTAAATCAACTTATATGCGACAGGTGGCCCTTATCGTACTTATGGCGTCCATTGGTTCGTTTGTTCCTGCGGGAAGTGCAGACATTTCAATATGTGACAGAATCTTCACCCGTGTGGGTGCCAGCGATGATCTCGCTTCAGGGCAGTCTACCTTTATGGTGGAGATGAATGAAGTTGCCAATATCTTGCGCAATGCAACCACCAAATCATTGCTGATACTTGACGAAATCGGAAGAGGTACAAGTACTTTTGACGGCCTGAGTATCGCCTGGGCGGTGGTTGAATATATAGCCAAGGTGGTCAAAGCGAAAACGCTTTTCGCAACACATTATCATGAACTGACAGAGCTTGAAGGTAAGCTTGAGGGAGTTAACAATTACTGCATCGCGGTCACAAATCATGATCAGGATATCGTATTTTTACGTAAGATTATTCCGGGAGGTGCAGATCAGTCCTATGGTATAGATGTTGCCAGTCTGGCCGGTGTTCCAAAGCCTGTAATAGAGCGTGCCAAGGTCATTGCTTCAGAACTTAGTGATGCGGATATCATTGCCAAGGCCAAAACCATAGAGGCGGGTGAGAGTTTCACTCAGGAGGCATTTGACGAACAGGGCATAATTTCAGAGAGAGCTCAAAATGTGGCTGAGGCAGGAGCTTGTTATGATGAAAGTGATGGTGCGGAGAAGGGTACAGCTGTAAGTAAGCAGGTTTCCGAGGCCATAGAATACCTGAAGTCACTGGATATAAATCATATGACACCGCTTGATGCCATGAACACTTTGTATGAGTTAAAGGACAGGTTTGGCCTGTAGATTTTAGAGAGGCTGGTTTTCATTGGTTCAGCAGAGGCTCGTCAGACAACCTGCAGAACAAATGGATTTATGTTGATATATGGAGTTTAAATCATTTAAATAATTGTGGTCAGAGATAGGATATTGAAATGAAAATTAGAGTTCTAAGTGATGAGACAATTAATCAGATTGCCGCTGGTGAGGTTATCGAAAGACCGCTCAGTGTTGTTAAGGAGCTTCTTGAAAATGCTATAGATGCAGGCGCTACGTCTGTTACCATCGAGGTGAGAGACGGTGGAATAGCTATGATCCGCATCACTGACAATGGATCAGGAATTGACAAAGAGGATATCCGCACAGCCTTTCTCAGACATGCAACATCAAAGATCAAAGAGGCCAGGGATCTTGAGAGTATACAGACCCTTGGCTTCCGTGGTGAGGCTTTGGCTTCCATTGCGAGCATAGCGAGAGTTGAGCTTATCAGTAAGACTCCCGGGGCATTACTCGCCACTCATTATGAGATTGACGGAGGCATTGAGAAGGATTTCTCAGAGATCGGCGCACCGGACGGAACCACTTTTATCGTCAGAGATATATTTAAAAATGTTCCTGCCAGAAAGAAGTTTCTGAAGAGCCCGCAGACAGAAGCTGCACGTATTCAGGATATACTGGAGAAAGAGGCATTGGCTCATCCGGAGGTTGCATTCAGGTACATTCAGGATGGAAGGCAAAGACTTGCTACACTCGGTAACGGTTCACTTATGGATGTTATCTACTCTATATACGGGCGGGACGTTACAAATCAGCTTATAACCGTAAACCATCAGTATCAGAGATCACAGCTTACCGGGCTTCCTGCCGTCAGTGTGAGAGGGTTTATCGGTAAGCCTGTGATTACCAGAACCAATAGGAACTTTGAGATATATTTTGTAAATTCAAGATTTGTAAAGAATCCGATGATCACCAAGGCTATAGAGGATGCCTATCATGCATTTCTGATGCAGCATAAGTTTCCGTTTACTGTCCTCATGATAGATGTAAATCCGGAGATAGTCGATGTTAATGTCCATCCTCAGAAACTGGAGGTCAGATTTTCGGATGGCATGCTGATCTACAATTCTATTGTCGATTCGGTTCAGATGGCACTCAAGGAAACTGAACTTATAGTAAATACAGATCTTGAGACCTTCGGCAGGAACGGTGAAACAACAAGAAAAGCGGATCTGAATCCGCATGTTGAAATTGAGGAGAAGGAAAAGTCACTTCCCCATGTTGAGCCTTTTGAGGAGAAACGCGAGGTTACTGCACAGGATCAGTACAGGGAGGCTCTAAGACCTGAGCTTCATCCAGAAGCAAAGCCCAAGGCAGATATCTATCTTGACGGATCTAATGTCTCCGGCACAGAGGTCAGAGAAAAGTCTGAGTCTGCTTCTTACGGAGGATATAGTCAGTATCGCCGTAATTATGCTGATGCACATCGCGATGGCTCCGATACTTATAACTCCGGAGCTTTGAAACAGGCGCCCGGAGTTAATAGACCGGAACAGGCGTCCGGATTCCATATTTCTGATTTTACGAAAGCTGCTGATGATGTTGAGCAAAGCTTCAAAGCCGGAAATGAAACAGAAAAAGAAGCCGATTATATTGAGAAAGATGGCATCGTCAGTGAGACAAACGATACAGCTAAAGAGTCTGATAAGAATGCTGTCAAACCTCAGCAGGAGACATTGTTTCAGGATAGATTTCTCAGTGAGAAAGCAAGAATCGAACATCGTATCATAGGGCAAGTGTTTGAAACCTACTGGCTCATAGAATACGGGGACAAGCTTTACATCATGGATCAGCATGCAGCACATGAAAAGGTCAATTTTGAGAGGATGATGAAACGTCTCAAGGAACGTAAGCCTGCAAGCCAGTATCTTAATCCGCCGATTCTTCTCACACTGACATCGGACGAGGCACTTATGCTGGAGCGTTTTTCTGATTATTTTCAGAATCTTGGATTTGAGATAAGTAATCTTGGAGGCAGAGATTTCAGTATATCTGCTGTGCCGACAGATCTGCCGGAAATCGGAAAAAAGGAATTGCTGCTTGAAATGCTGGATGATCTCAATGAAGATACTGGTATGACTACTCCGGACTCGATATACTACAAAATAGCATCCATGTCGTGTAAGGCAGCAGTCAAGGGTAATAACAAGCTGAGTCTTATGGAGGCCGATGCTTTGATTTCAGAGCTTCTTACACTTGAAAATCCGTATGCATGTCCACATGGAAGACCAACTCTTATATCCATGTCCAAGTATGAACTTGAGAAGAAATTTAAACGAATCGTGTAATATATGAACAAGATAGATTTAAGTAAAAAACCATTGATAATAATCGCAGGTCCGACCGCTGTTGGTAAAACAGCGGTTTCCGTTTTACTTGCCAAGGCTCTCGGTGGAGAGGTCGTATCTGCTGATTCTGTACAGGTCTACAGAGGGCTTGATATAGGAAGTGCTAAAGTCACAAAGGAAGAAATGGATGGAGTGCCTCATCATCTTATAGATATCATAGATCCCGATACGGATTATGATGTAAGCATGTTTCAGAGCATGGCAAGAGACGCCATAGAGGGCATATATGAGAGAGGACATGTACCAATCCTTGCAGGAGGTACCGGCTTTTACATTCAGGGACTGCTGTATGGGATAGATTTTACCGAAGAGGATGATGCTGCTCATAAGGATATAAGGGCAAGACTTGAAGAACAGGCATCTGACCCGGAAGGAGCTCATAAGCTGTATGAGAGGCTCAAAGAAGTGGATCCGGAATCCACTCTCAAAATCCATGAGCATAATCTGAGACGGGTTATCAGGGCCCTTGAATTCTATGAAATTCACGGAACACCTATTTCTGCTCACAATGCACAGGAACGCTGTAAACAGGCGGTGTATAACAGCGCTTTTTTTGTACTCAATGATGAAAGAGAAAAACTCTATGAGAGAATAAACAAGCGGGTTGATATCATGGTTCAGCAGGGACTTGTTCAGGAAGCCCGGAAGCTTTATGATCTTAAACTGCCGGCTGAACGGACCTCCATGAAGGGGATAGGCTACAGGGAACTGATATCAGCCTTCAGATGCATTGACGGAAGTACGCTTGCCACAGAGGAAAAACGTGCTATAATCGAGCAAGCTGTCGCCGAAATAAAACAGAATTCAAGGAATTATGCTAAGCGGCAGATCACATGGTTCAAACGGGAACGAGATGTGAATTGGATAGATATTAAAGATTTTGATTACAAGAAAGACAGGATCACAGAATGGATAATAGAGAAATGTTTGAATCTCTTGGGATAAAGCCGGAGGTTTATGATCTTTGTGAGAAGGAACTTCAGACTCTCAGTGACAGATTTAAGGAAATTGATGAGATAGCTGAGTACAATCAGCTTAAAGTCATCAAAGCAATGCAGGATGCACAGGTATCTGAAGCACACCTCTATGGTACAACAGGATATGGTTATGATGATATAGGCAGAGATGCTCTTGAGAAGGTTTATGCCAATCTTTTCGGTACAGAGGATGCACTTGTCCGCTCTCAGATCATATGCGGAACCCATGCACTTGCCATAGCGCTTTATGCCAATACAAGACCGGGTGATGAGATTTTATGTCCTGTCGGAAAGCCTTATGATACTCTTGAAGAGGTTATAGGCATAAGACCGTCTGTGGGCAGTCTTGCAGAGTATGGCGTCACATATCGTCAGGTGGATCTGTTCCCGGATTCAACATTTGACTACGATGGCATAAGAGCTGCAATAAATGAAAGAACAAAGCTTGTAGAGATACAGCGTTCCAAGGGATACGCCACAAGAAACACATTTTCTCCGGAGGAGATAGGCGAACTGATCGGTTTTATCAAGAGCATCAAGCCGGATGTAATATGCATGGTTGATAACTGTTATGGTGAGTTTGTTGACAGAGAGGAGCCGACAGCTTACGGAGCTGATATTGTTGTCGGATCTCTCATCAAGAATCCGGGCGGCGGACTTGCTCCTATCGGCGGCTATATTGCAGGAAGAAAAGACTGTATAGAGAGATGCGCAGTAAGACTTACATCTCCGGGGCTTGGCAAGGAAGTAGGACCGTCTCTTGATACTAATAAAAGCTTCTATCAGGGACTGTTCCTTGCACCGACTATTACTGCCGGGGCAGAAAAGGGCGCAATTTTTGCGGCAAAGGTTTTTGAACATCTTGGATTCAGCTGTCATCCGACTGCGGATCAGAAGAGACATGATATCATTCAGGCTATCACCCTGGGCTCAGAGGAAGCTGTAGTTGCATTTGCACAAGGTATCCAGGCAGCAGCGCCGGTGGACAGCTTTGTAACTCCTTATCCGGATGATATGCCGGGCTATGACAGCAAGGTCATCATGGCAGCAGGAGCATTTGTTCAGGGAAGCTCCATAGAGCTTTCGGCGGATGGCCCTATCAAGCCGCCGTATAATATTTATTTCCAGGGTGGTCTCACATGGTATCATGCCAAGCTTGGTATCATGATGGCTGTTGAAAAGATGTATGAGAAAGGCCTTATCAAAATCTGACGGTGGTTTACGACAAAAAAACTTTATGTTAAAATATCTTCCCGTGGGCTCCTGACTCTCTGAGACAGGAGATATTTATGAATTTAAAATTTAGTGAACTGACATTGGATGAGATGCCATATGAGAAGTGTATGAAATTGGGACCGGAAGCTCTCAGTGATGCAGAGCTTCTGGCTGTTTTGTTACGTACCGGGACTCGCGGGTCATCTGTCATGGAGGTATCGGAACAGGTACTTAACATTAATCCTCAGTATGACGGACTTGTGGGTATGATGCATTTCAGTGCCGATGAGTATTGCAGGATCAATGGTATCGGCAAGGTAAAGGCTGTCCAGCTTAGTGTTGTCGGGGAGATTGCCCGCCGGATCTGGAATCGTAAGAAGCGTGTTAACAGCATGCGTTTTACAGATTCTTCGCAGGTGGCTGATTACTATATGGAGGATCTCAGATATCTGGATCATGAGGTTGTCCGTGTTTTGTATCTGGATCATCATATGCAGTTGATAAGGGAGAAGCTCCTTTCTGAAGGCACTAACTGTCGTTCGGCGGTTTCCTCGCGAGAGATATTTATTGAGGCGCTTAAGGTTAGTGCTTCCTGTCTTATCATGGTACATAATCACCCAAGTGGTGATCCTGAGCCATCTGAGGACGATATTCTGTTTACAAACGAGCTCTATCGGGCAGGACAAATTATCGGCATTGGACTCGTAGATCATGTGGTGATAGGGGACAATGTCTATTTCAGTTTCAGAGAACAGGGATTAATCGGTGGATAATAAAAAAAGTAAGTACATATTTTTAATTCTTTCTGGCTTGTGCCTTATGATGATAGTTTTATCATCGGTAAAGGACGGCATCATGAATCCAATACGTAACACTATCGGTTACGTATTGGTTCCGTTTCAATCAGGAGTAAACAGCGTGGGCTTTGGGATTTATGAGAATCTCAAGGATCGTCGTACTTTGGCTGAGGTAGAAGAGGAAAACAAAAAATTAAGTGAAAAAATCGGTGTTCTGACAGAACAGAACAACCGTCTTACTTTGGACAACGGAGAACTGCAGAGGCTCAGGGAACTGTATGGGTTGGATCAGACATATGGTCAGTATGAGAAGATTGCAGCCAGAGTTATTGCCAAGGATTCAGAAAACTGGTTTCAGGTTTTCCGTATTGATAAAGGTTCGAAGGATGGAATACGTGTAGACCAGAATGTTATGGCAGATGGTGGTCTTATAGGTATAGTCACCGATGTGGGATTAAACTATGCAACCGTCCGATCCATCATAGATGATGAGTCCAGAGTTTCCGCTATGGGTATACAGGCCAGTGATACCTGTATAGTTGCAGGAGATCTCACACTGTATGAGCAGGGACGTCTGCGCATCACAGATATGAAAAAGGATGCCTCCATACAGGATGGAGATCGTATAGTAACGTCAAACATCTCTGCCAAGTTTATGCCGGGTATCCTTATAGGGTACGCTGTTGATGTAAAAGAGGATGAGCAGAGACTTATGAAGGACGGTTATCTGATTCCGGCTGCTGATTTTGATGATCTTTCAGAGGTACTCGTAATCAAGGAGATAAAGAGCGACAGCTTCAAGGATGAGAACAGTGGAGACGGCACTTTGGAGGGCATGGAAACAACCGGCGGCAATGAAGTACCGGCAGGTGTAGCTGAGGGAAATGCCAATATTACGTCAACATGGTCCGGTATGGAGGGACTGACACCACTCAGTGAGGTGGTGAACGGACAGGAATCTGAAGTTGTTGAGAACTTCCCGATTTCTGCATCTGATATAGCGGAAGGTGAGGCTGTAGAAGTAACAGGCAGCAGTAAGGAAGATACTGAGGAAACGACAAGGGAGTCTTCAAGAAACTCTTCTTCCGAAAACGAGGAAAGAGATACTGAGGAGACAACTTCCGAAACTTCCAATGAAGAGACAGAAAGAGAAACGGAAAGAGAAACAGAAAGTGTCCAGGAAGAGACTGATGATTCCAGTAACAGAAACAACCGTGAGGTTCAGGATGACAGTGAAACTGAAGACACGGAAGAGCTGATTGAGGAGAATCCTAATTAATCAGATGAAATCTATAATTAAGCATAAATCTTTTAATAAAATCTCAAAGGGCAGACTTAGGGTACTGGCTTACGTCCTGTCACTTATAATGGCGTTTTTGATACAAACCAGTGTGATACCGCTGATACCGTTTTTGTCGGCTTCCCCTAATCTGCTTCTTATACTGACTTTCTCCATAGGCTTTATACATGGTAATCTGCCGGGTATGCTCTATGGCCTTGGAGCCGGACTTTTGCTGGATATGTTCTATTCCGGCCCGTTTGGTTTCTATAGTCTGATCTTTGTTATCATAGGGTATTTCAACGGTTTTTTCTGTAATGTATATTATGAAGAATATATAACACTTCCTATGATCATGTGCGTTGTAAATGAGTTTATTTACCATGCATACATATACATCTTTCGTTTCCTGATCAGAGGGAAATATGATGTTCCGTACTATTTGGTACATGTGGTGTTGCCGGCGGTCGTTTTTTCACTTTTGGCAACACTGGTTCTCTATAGGTTTGTATTTACTGCCACAGAGAAAATTGACAGATAGGAGTATTAACTTTGATTAAAGAAATATTCGAAGCTATAAAAGAAGTTGTTATTCGAATTGTAAGTTCCAGATTATTTGCGATAGGCCTTGTTTTTACTGCGCTTTTTATCGTTTTGGGACTGAGACTCTTTGATCTGCAGATTGTAAACGGCAGTCAATACCTTACAGACTATCAGAATCGTACGCTGGCTACCGTTACCACTAACGGTACAAGGGGTAATATTTATGACAGAGACGGTAAGCTGCTTGCGTATAATGAACTCCAGTACAATATCACCATAGCAGATATAGGAGCTTATGATACGACTGATGAAGGTATCAACAGCAGAAATTATATGCTTCTCAGACTTGCTGAGATTATTGAAAAATATGGGTACAGCATCGAAGGACAGTACAAGATAAAACTTGATGCGGACGACAATCCTTATTTTGCTACAAGCTCAGAAGATGATCGTAGAAGACTCATTGCCAATATCAGAGGCAGAAATGTGGAAGATCTGGAAGAGAAGGACTTTGACATTGACGCAAGAGAGGCATTCTCGATTTCCAAAAGAAGATATCGTTTTGACAATATAAGGGACGACAAAGGTAATCCTGTAGTTGCATCGGACAAAACCATACTGGATATGGTCAATATTTTTTACACCATGCGACTTACTGCGTATCAGAGATATCAGACAACAACCATAGTAAAAAATGTTTCGGAAGAGTGTACTGCAGAGATACTGGAGGCCAAGGGTGAGCTTAAGGGGGTTGATATCGCCAATGTCTCTGTCCGTAAGTATAACTATGCTCCTTATCTCAGCCATATAGTCGGATATACCAGCCAGATAAGAGCTGATCAACTTGAAGAACTTCAGAAAAAAGATGAGTCCTATGAGCTGAATGATGTAGTGGGTGTATGGGGACTGGAAAAGAGCATGGAGGATGAGCTGAAGGGAAAGAAGGGGGTACGTAAGATGTATCTCAATTCCGTAGGTTCTGTTCTCGATGTTGTTTCTGATGTCAGCCCGACCGCAGGTAATGATATATATACAACTATTTCGGCCAATGATCAGATAGCGATATATCATCTGCTTGAACAGGAGCTGGCCGGAGTTCTGGCGTCCAAGATCACCGAGCAGGATCTCAGTGATAGGAATGCAACTGTAGAGCAGTCGGAAATCACAATACCTGTAAAGGATGCATATTTCCAACTTATCAACAACAATGTTTTGGACTCTTCACATTTTACCTCTGCCAAGGCCGGCAGTGCTGAGAAGCAGATTGCCGCTATTTTTGAATCCAACAAGCAAAACAAGCTTGCGACGTTAAAGTCAGAGCTTCTGGAGCCTACAACAGAGGGGCTTGCCGAGCTGCCACAGGATATGCAGGCATATGTTGTATATATATATGAATATATGACTGATAAGGAATCGGGATATATTGATGCCACAAATCAGGACTACCGTGAGTCTGATGCATACACTGCATGGAAAGAGGATAACATCAATCTCCGTGATTTCATTATGAAGGGTATAGATGAATCCTGGCTTGACACAACCAAACTGGATTTGTCCGACGATTATTATGATACTGCCAGCATTTATGAACTGTTAGTACAGCTCCTTATAGAGCATTTATCCGAGGACCCCAAGTTTGATAAGGTTCTATACAAGTATGCTATTTCTGACAAGATTATACCCGGATCACTTCTTCTCAGAGCATTGTTTGATCAGGGTGTTCTTGCGGAAGATCCGGAAGCATACGCACAGCTTTCAACAGGGGATGAGCATTATGCTTACACGTTTTTGATTTCCAAGATACGTAAGATTGAGATTACTCCGGCACAGCTTGCGCTTGATCCGTGTAATGGATCTGTGGTGGTATGTGATGTAAAAACAGGAAAGGTCAGAGCATTGGTAACATATCCGGGCTTTGATAACAATAGGATTACAGAGTCGGATTATCTAAGGAAATGTAATGAAGATCTTTCACTGCCGCTGCTTAATGGAGCAACTCAGACACAGCTTGCTCCGGGATCTACCTTCAAGCCTCTTACATCTGTTGCGGCGCTTGAAGAGGGCGTGATGAATCTTAACACTGTCATAGATTGTACGGGTGTATACGAAGAGGTGACACCGCATATCCGTTGCTGGATTTATCCTCAACAGCATGGCAGAGAGAATGTGATTGACGGAATAAAGAATTCCTGTAACTATTTCTTTGCTGCAGTAGGACATTTGCTTGCTACTGATGAGTCCGGCAATTACAATCAGTCTCTGGGACTTGACAGAATACATAAATATGCTTCACTTTTCGGACTTGATTCTCTGTCCGGGGTTGAGATAGATGAGACTATGCCTCGTATATCGGATTATGATCCTGAGCGTTCAGCCATGGGACAGGGTAATCATGCATATAATGATGTGCAGCTTGCAAGGTACATAACTGCCGTTGCAAACGAGGGAACAGTATTTGATCTGTCAGTTCTTGATAAGATCACGGCACCTGATGGCACAATTGTAGAGACTGTAGAGCCTAAGGTAGTAAGACAGCTCGATTTTGCTGATATTACATGGAGAGCAGTTCACAGGGGACTCAGAGAGATGATTACAGAAGGTGTTGCCAAGAGGGTATTTCAGGGGCAGGATATACCTATTGCCGGAAAGACCGGTACTGCGCAGGAGCGTGAAGACAGAGGTAACCATGCTGTTTTCGTTTCTTATGCACCAAGTGACAGCCCTGAGATATCTGTAACGGTCAATATCCCTTATGGATATTCTTCCGGTAATGCGGCTAACCTTGCTAACAATGTCTATAATTATTGCTATGGCAAGGATAGTCTTGACGCGATACTTTCCAGGGATTCATCATACATTTCTGCATTGAATGTAGTCGATTAAAGAACGTCAATGTAAGAGGAGATTATGAAATTTGATTATAATTTTAAAAACTATGATTTTTGGTTGGTAATATACATGCTTGCGCTCAATATTATGGGTGTCATGATCATCCGGTCGGCTGTCAATGCAGCTGATTTTCGGGACACTCAGGTAGTGAGGCAGATCATAGGATCGTTTGTGGGTTTTGTCATATGCATCGTCCTTTCGCTCATTGACTATCGTAAGATTGTAAAGCAGGCTAATGTGATATATTTTTTCTCTGTTCTTTTGCTGATCGGAGTTAAGATCTACGGTACTGCATCCGGCCACGGAGCGGTACGGTGGATTCAGCTGCCGGTTCTTGGAAAGGTTCAGCCTGCGGAATTTGCAAAGATCGGACTGATTGTTTTTTATGCATCATTTTTTCATAAAAACAAACAGCATATCAATTCGCCGCATGTAGTGCTTACGGCGTTTGTTTTTTATCTGATTCCGATTTTGCTTATCCTGCTGCAGCCTAATCTCAGTACGGCAATCATTATTACTGTTATCGTTGCGGCTATAGTCTTTGCCTCGAATATAAGCTACAGGTGGATACTTGGCGTGGTGCTTGCGATATTGCCCTTCGCACTTATTTTCATATATCTGTTTAAATCGGGGTTATATGATCATATTCCTTTTTTGCAAGGGTATCAGGCAGACAGAATACTTACGTTCCTCAATCCGTCAGATAACACACAGACCTTTTATCAGCAGCTGTATTCCATAATGGCCATAGGCTCCGGGCAGTTTGCCGGTAAAGGACTGAATAATGACTCTATATTCTCTATTAAAAACGGAAACTTTTTGGCAGAAGAGGATAATGACTTTATTTTCGCGGTAATAGGAGAGGAATTGGGCTTTAGAGGATCGATAATTATTGTTATAATTTTCTTGTTGATTATTATTGAATGCCTTATAATAGCTTCAAAGGCTAAAAAAATGAGTGGACGTCTTATATGCGTTGGTATGATGGCATGGATAGGATTTCAGACATATACCAATATTGCTGTTGCGACCGGAATATTTCCAAATACCGGTATTACACTTCCGTTTTTTTCGAGAGGCGTGAGCTCACTTCTTTCAGTCTATATTGGAATGGGATTAGTATTGAATGTTGCGCTTCAACGTAAAGACAGCGCGATTTGATCCAATCCGGAAAGGTTTTAAAGAAATGAATGTTGGTTTAATCGCACATGATTCAAAGAAGAAATTGATGCAGAATTTTTGCATAGCATATCGAGGTATACTCAGTAAGCATGAGTTATATGCAACAGGAACGACAGGTCTTTTGGTGGAGGAGGTTACAAATCTCCGTATACACAAGTTCCTTCCGGGGGAGACAGGCGGTTCAAGACAGCTTGCTTCTCAGATCGAACAGGGCAATCTGGATATGGTGATCTTTCTCAGAGATCCGCTTCATGTAAAGGCTCAGGAGCCTGAAGTAAACTCTGTCGTGCAGCTTTGTGACACTTATAATATTCCTATAGCTACCAACCTTGCTACAGCTGAGCTCCTTATAAAGGCCCTTGAGAGAGGTGATCTTGAATGGAGAAATATCTGAGGAAAGCATGATGATTTTTGATTTTATCAATAAAACCAAGAAAAGATCCGGAGGACGCCATTTGAAAATGGCACTTCCGGTTCTTTTATGTTTTTTGACGCTGTGTGGGTGCGGCCAGAGAATGGAAAAGAAGTATGACATAAGTATGGGACTTATGCGTATGAATTCTGTTAATACAAGCCTGACGGACAGTATACATGCCCAGGGCTTTTCTGTCGGATTGGCCATGCCGGAGGATTCATCATACAATGTTGATGATATAACGGCAGAAGCAGCGCTTCTTATAAAAAATGATGACGATGATCCGAAGGTAATTGCATTTAAAAATCCTTATGCAAGAACATATCCGGCAAGTATAACCAAGGTCATGACGGCACTGGTATGTCTCAGACATGTGACGGATTTTCAGCAGGAATTTACTGTGACGGACAGTTCCACAATAACTACCCTGGGATCATCAAGAGCCTGGATCAGGAAGGGCGAAACTTTGACGATAGAAGACCTTCTTTATGGTATGCTTCTTCCATCCGGCAATGATGCGGCGATTGCAGTGGCAGAGGCTTCGTGTGGGTCTGTGTCTGCGTTCGTTGAAGAGATGAACAGAACAGCTCTTGAAATAGGAGCTACAGGCACACATTATGTCAATCCGCATGGACTGCCGGATGATGAGCATTACACTACACCTTATGACATTTATCTCATCATGAGAGAAGCTTTTAAGTATGATGAGTTCCGTAAGATTGTAAGTACAGCCAACTATTCACCACACTATAAAGACTCCAATGGTATGCCGAAGACACAAGACTGGCAGGATACAAATAAGTATCTCATTGGAGAAGTGGAAACACCGGAGGGCTTCAAAGTACTCGGCGGTAAGACCGGAACCACCAATGCGGCAGGATATTGTCTTACTATGGCGACACAAAAAGAAAGCACCGGCGAAGAGTATATTTGTACAGTTATGAAGGCTCAGTCCAAGAATGACCTTTATAATAATATGACCAGTTTAATAATGAAGATTCACTAGAGAAGGACGTAATTATCAGAATTTTTCTGAGGAAGATTTACACAAAATAATAGCTTTGCATTGGCTTTTAATTGGCAATTGTTGCTTGAATTAGACCGTTTAATGTACTATACTGAAACTACAAAGTTTAGGAGGTACTTGACTATGGTACAGTTGATTGTGGGCAAGAGAGGCAAAGGCAAGACAAAACAACTTCTTGATAAGGCAAATACAGTTATTAAGGAAGCAAACGGAAACGTTGATTTTCTTGATAAGTCTGCACAGCATATGTATGAGCTTAACAATAAGATTCGTTTGATTAATGTTAATGAGTATCCTATTGATTCAGAGGACGCGTTTATCGGTTTTATAAGTGGTATTATTTCTCAGGATCATGATCTTGAATATATGTTCCTTGATAGTTTCCTTAAGCTTTCATCTCTTGAGGGTGCAGATATTTCAAATTGCATCAAGCGTCTTGAGGATCTTGGCGAGAAATACAAGATCACATTTGTTGTTAGTGTTTCTATGGATGCTGACGAGCTTCCTGACAGCGTAAAGAGAGATGTAGCTATTTCGCTTTAACTTAATTAATCAGATCAACAATGGCAGTAAATAAGCAGGATAATACATCTAATATTATAAAAAAGAATAATCTGCCTGGAATCAATGTAGGGAATATAATCTTTTTGATTATTTTTCTCTACATTGTTTTTAGTGTGTACTCATATGCATCGAGAGATCAGGTACGGTACTATGAGGTGCTTGAAGGCAGTATAGTAAGACAGGAGCAGTATACCGGAATTGCTATCCGTGAGGAAACGGCTGTAGACGCTACATCTTCAGGATATATTCATTACTATATACAGGAGGGCAAGCGCGTTGCGGTGGGCTCTGATGTTTATACCGTGGATGAAACGGGTGCGCTTGAGACATATCTCAAGGATCATCCTGAGCTTACAGAGGAGATGTCAAAGGAACAGATAAATGACATCAGATACAGACTGTCCCAGTTTTCACAGTCTTTTAAAAATAATGATTATTCAGCACTTTATGACACCAAGTTTTCCATTGACGCTACAGCATTGGAATATTCAAGCATATCCAATGCTCAGGATCTTAATGAAGTGCTCAATCAACTCGGAATCAATTATGTCAAGGTGACATCGGAAAAGGCAGGAGTTGTTTCATATGCTGTAGATGGATATGAGGATATCACTCCCGATGCCGTGACCAGGGATATTTTTACAATGAGTGGCTACAAGGTGAATATCACAACACCGGGTGCTCTTGTTGAAGGTGGTGCTCCTGTTTATAAACTCATCACCAGCCCTAAATGGAATATTGTTTTTCCTGTGGACGATACCTTTAAGGAGAAGTATCAGGACATACATAGTGTACAGGTTCATTTTACTGAAAAGGATGTAGTGACAGGTGCGTCTCTTGATATATATACTGCAGCCGATGGTAATGATTATGGAGAATTATCATTTAATGAACTCATGGAAGAGTTTTGCGATGAACGTTTTATACAATTTGAGCTGGCTGCCAATAACAAAAGAGGACTTAAGATTCCTTTGTCATCAATTACAGAAAAAGATTTTTTTATTATCCCTAAGGACTTCATGGTGACGGGATCTGATGGTACAACAGGATTTAACCGTCAGATAGTATCAGGCGATGGCACCGGAATGACATCGGAGTTTGTTGAGACAGATATATATCGTATTGATGACCAGTATTGTTATATCACGGTTCCGGATACCTCCGATACAACCGATTTAAAGTTAAATGACTTCATAATAAGATCCGGGGCTGAGGCAGGCGGAAGTGCAGATGCATCCAACACATATCATGTCGGACCGGTTAAATCACTCCAGGGTGTTTATAACATAAACAGAGGCTTTTGTATTTTCAGACAGATTGTTCCGATTGAACAGAATAATGAATATATGATCGTTGAAAAGAATACTGATTATGGTATTTCGGTATATGATCATATAGTTATGGATGCTTCTCTGGTTTATGATGGTCAACTGGTTTACCAATAAGGATGCTTCTGCGCCATAACTTACAATTTTCTGACGATGCGATATTTCCACGTTTCTTCGTGGAATGCGTGAGAGGCTGTTTATTGACAATAGTGGAAAATTGTTTAAAATATACGTTATTGGACGAGTTATGCCTATCGTTACTGTCGGGGGATTAGAAATGAACTTTATTGGTAATTTAATGAAAAATATGAGAGTCAATCCGGATGATGATTATGATTTGGATGATGACTATGATTTTGATGATGACTATGATGCAGAACCACAGCGTGGTGGTTTTTTCTCTAAGAAATCATCAGATGATGCTGAAATAGATGATGAAAGACCTGCAAGACCAACTTTGTTTATGAAGAAGCAGCCACAGGCGCAAGCTAGTAGGAGCAGCATGGAAGTAACTATGATTAAGCCTACATCGATGGATGATTCACGAGATATCTGTGATTACCTTCTTGATGGCAAGGCAGTAGTTCTTAATATGGAAGGACTCCACATGGAGATAGCACAGAGGATTATTGATTTCACTTCCGGTGCGGCCTACTCTATGGATGGTAACCTTCAGAAGATTTCAAATTATATATTTATCGCTACACCACAGAATGTAGAGTTATCGGGTGATTTTCAGAATATATTAGCCGGTAATTCTGATGTAAATATCGGTGGTCTCAACTTGAGAGTTTGATATTTTATGATGTAAAGAGGCATATCCGGATCAGGATATGCTTTTTGTTTTGTTAGGATTTATATGAGTTCGTTGGGACATATTTGTCTATTCGATTTTTAAAACAGAATGTGATAA
Organism: Oribacterium sp. UBA4274; assembly: GCA_002396005.1. Classification (GTDB taxonomy): domain Bacteria; phylum Bacillota; class Clostridia; order Lachnospirales; family Lachnospiraceae; genus Oribacterium. The sequence continues at coordinate 79,553 of DGVW01000104.1, read as the reverse complement.
TATAATTCTTATTTGATTGATGGGGAGGGGACTATGGCTAAAATTTTGGATGTTAATTATGAAAATACATTTTCTTATCACATCTTTTTGGAAGAGGATTTTGAGAATCTCAAAAATGCTGTTTCGGAACTTGATACATCCTGCAGACGTGCATTGATTGTTACAGATACCAATATTGCACCCCTATATTTGGAAACGGTAAAAGGTATTTTATCTACCTGCTTTCTTTTTGTGGATGAAGTTATCCTTACTCCCGGAGAAAAATACAAAAACACAGACTCTGTGGCTGAAATATATGAGAAAGCTATCCTCGATGATTTTGACAGAAATGATTTTTTTGTTGCTTTGGGCGGTGGTGTTGTAGGTGATATGACAGGCTTTGCTGCAGCCACATATATGAGAGGGATAAAATTCATCCAGATTCCTACCACATTACTGGCACAGGTTGATAGTTCCATCGGTGGAAAGACCGGTGTGGATTTCCGTGCATATAAAAATATGGTGGGAGCATTTCATATGCCGGCATTGGTGTACAGTAATGTCAATACCTTGAAGTCTCTTGATGATATCCAGTATGCATCCGGCATGGGCGAGGTGATCAAGCACGCACTTATAAAAAATAAGGATTATTTTGACTATCTGTCAGAGCATATCGATGAACTCAGAAACCGTGATACAGAAGTCTTGCTGAGAACGGTTTACGAAAGTAATCTCATCAAAAAAGCGGTGGTTGAGGTTGATCCTAAGGAAAAAGGAGAACGTCAGCTTCTGAATTTTGGACATACATTAGGTCATGCCATAGAAAAATGTTCAGAGTTTTCATACAGTCATGGACAGTGTGTGGCACTGGGATGTCTTGCGGCTATGTATATTTCAGGCACTTGCGGAGCCGTGGAAACAGAGGCGGTGCGTAGGCTTATGGATGCAGTCGGTCTCAATACAGTTCTTAAAGCCATGGATCTTGATGAAGTTGTTTTAGCAACCAGAAAAGATAAAAAAATGGATAAAGGACAAGTGCGTTTCATTCTTCTGCACAGTTTGGGAGATGCGTATATCGATAGTACAGTGTCTCAAGATCAGATGATGGAAGCGCTCAGATATATATCAAAATAAACTTTGGGGATAAATATGAATATAAACACCAAAAGAATGATTCTTTTTCTTTTAATAGCAGTGGCACTGATCATTCCCGATCAGATAACTAAACAAATGGCAGTAAAATATCTTAAGGATATTGACAGGATACCAATAATTAAGGATGTACTGTATTTTCTTTACGTAGAAAACAGAGGGGCAGCCTTTGGTGTATTTCAAGGGGCACAATACATGTTTTATCTCATTACTGTTGTTGTCATTGCCGGCATACTTTATGTTGTATATAAAACCCCTGTTAAGGATAAACATTTTTATCCGGTACTTATCGTTGCTGAATTTGTTTTTGCCGGTGCAATAGGCAATTTCATTGATCGTGTAAGTCAGCAATATGTTGTTGATTTTATATACTTCAGTCCGATAGATTTCCCTGTATTTAATGTTGCTGATATCTATGTAACATGTGGCTGTATAGTCATGGTTTTTCTGTTTTTGTTCTATTATAAAGATGAAGATTTTGCTTTTCTTCATATAAAAAAGAACAGTAAATCATCTAATATAAAAGACAATGAAGCGCCGCAGGAGGAAAAATGATAGAAGTTATAGTCCCTATGGACATTAACGGCGTCCGAGTCGATCAGTTCCTTGCAACACTTTCAGAACCTGAGATTTCCAGAAGCTATGCTTCGAAGCTTATCAAGGATGGCTTGATCAAGATAAATGATAAAAGCTGTAAGGCCAGCGCCAAGGTCAATGCCGGGGACATTCTGATGATAGACATGCCGGAGCCTACAAGTCTTGATGTTGAGGCTGAAGATATTCCTCTGGATATTGTTTATGAGGATAAGGATTTTCTGATTGTCAATAAGCCCAAGGGTATGGTGGTTCATCCGGCTGCAGGACATTATAACGGAACTTTGGTTAATGCGGTTATGAATCATTGCGGGCAGGATCTCAGTTCTATAAATGGCGTCATGAGACCGGGCATAGTGCATCGTATAGATAAAAATACCACGGGGCTTCTTGTGATATGTAAAAATGATAAAACGCATAAGTCATTGGCGGAACAGCTGAAGGTTCATTCCATCACGAGAAAGTATGTTGCCATAGTGTGCGGCAATATAAAGGAAGACTTGGGTACAGTTGATGCTCCTATAGGGCGTTCCAAAAAAGACAGGAAAAAGCAGGCTATAGATGAGCTTGACGGTAGAGATGCTGTGACACATTATCACGTTCTGGAGAGATTTGGCGATTATACATTGGTGGAATGTGTGTTAGAAACAGGACGTACGCATCAGATAAGAGTACACATGGCATCCATAGGACACCCTGTGCTCGGAGATGATGTTTATGGACCTAAAAAGTGTCCATTTAATCTGGAAGGCCAATGCTTACATGCCAAGGTTTTGGGATTTATACATCCGACTACCGGAGAGTATGTTGAATTTAACTCTGACTATCCTGATTATATGAAAAAACTGTTGGAAAAATTACGTAAATAATATAAGGAATCAAAGGAATCCTCCATAAGGCAGGGGCTTTCATGGAGGATTTTCTATGGGAACTGATGAGTGGTTTAAAATATAAATTTAGCAAAAAACAGTATACGGTCATATCCGCAGTTTTATGTGTTGGTATTCTGGCGGGTATTGTTACAGAAACGTACATCGCAGCATCGGAAACGGAACCGAGTATAGAGGCTGTTTCCACGCCCTCGGAAGCGACGATGAGTGCAATTAAGGAAACAATACCTGAAACAATAGAAGAGGTTCAAGAGGAGTTTGTTCCCGAGGCGGATAAATTGAATCTTGCATTTTACTATCCTGAAGGTGTCGATGAGACAGATCCCTTGAACAGCTATGCCGGTCAGGTATACAAGGAGCTGATGACTGAGGATAATGAATATCTTGCCGGGATTTATGATTCGGCAGGCGTGTCGCCACGGGCGTTGGCAGACAGGATAGGCGTTGCACCAAGCAGGATCATGGGAAAGTATAATCCATCAGCAGTGGGACAGAACCCGGATGATCCTGGAACGTGGTTTATCCCGAACTTTAAAAATGTTAATGTTTCTTTTTACAACGCTGACGGAAAACGTGTAAATGAGTATTCTAATGTCAAAGACATTATGGCTATGGCTTCTGTATACTGCTATGCTCATGATTATCTGGATGTAGAGACATTTAGAAAATACTGTAGGGAGCTGTATGATAAGTCAAGGAGCTATACCATCAGTATAGGAAATGTCTATTACGATACCGGCTGTATAAACCGTTCGGCCAAAGAGGAAGCCGAGGCTGTACATAAACTGGAGAAAGAGCTGGAAGAACTTAAGAAAAAGCTGGCGGAGGATGTACCATCGGCAACAGATACTTTTTCTGCAACAGGCACTTCAGAATCGCAGTACGGTTTATCTGAGAGTTTGGAGAATCAGCAAAATGATGCCGGAGCAGCTTCGGAATCCGGAGGATCACAAGGCGAAAGAGTAACCGCTGAGGCTGACGTTACCGATTCATATTCATCCTCGCAGGCTTCTGGTAATTCCGGTATAAATGGTGAGACAGGTGCTTCATCATCTGCAGCAGAGTCCGCGACCGCATCAGATAGTGGAGCTTCACAGTCTGTTCAGGATGCACATGGTAATATGACCCTCGGAGCCGGGAAGTTTCTGGGGAAGCTTTTATCTGTTCAGAATATGTTCAGAGCTTCCGGAATCCGGGAAGATGATAGGGCTGAACTATCTTCTGCATATGATGGAGTGTACTATGGGAGACCCGGTAAATACGGTACAGCCAAAGAGTATGTTGAGACATTGAAAAGCGGAAGAATCGGGACTGCAGAAAGGGCAGATCTTACAAGTGTTACCGCCTATGTAAGCGCAGCTGCCTCGGAAACGGGTGAACAGCTTGATACAACCTCACAGGCTAATGCTGACAGCGGTGCTGCAGAGACACAGGCCGCAAGTACTTCAGAGGCAGACCTCTCCTCTCAGGAAGAGACTAACGCAGGGGGACATACGGAGGAAACGGCTGAAACAACAGAAGAGGAATCAACCGATCCAAGAGAAAAATATGCAAAATATAAGGCCGGACAAGGCATCGATATAATCAATGATGTCACAGAGGCTTCATCAGATGAAGAAATAGTAGAAACAGCCGAGGCATCATCGGAGGGTAAAGAATCGGTTGATGGAGACGAAGCTGAATCTGCATCGGAAGACAATCAGTCATCGTCAGGAGATGACGATCAGGAGTCGTCCGGGGATGAACTCACAGAATCCACGGAAAACGGGGAAATCATCCTCGGAACATTTACAAGGGATGAGCTCAGGAATATGGATGATGCAACTTTACTTACTCTTTTGGAGGAATCACTTGAGGCAGAAGAAGCTCAGCAGGGTGCAGATGAGGAGGTGGATGTCAACAGTAAGAAGTATTGTCCCGGACATGTTGATCTCTATGTAAAGGTTACTATTTACGGGTTCGAGGATGAAAAGGGCTTAAGAACAATTGATCTCGCAACTGACGAGATTGATGAGAATGAGGCGGCCAAAACTTTGGAAGCTGCACTTCAGGGAAGAGGCTGGAACGGATGGACGGACGAACGAAAAGCAGAAGTCCAATCTCTCATAGATCAGGACTGGTTTACAACTTACGGTCTTTCCATCTCCACAATAAACCCTAAGAATCCGCTTACAGAGGAGGAAATCTCCAAATATCTCGAGGGACTTCCTGATGAAATCTCAAAGGAAAGAAAAGCCGTTATAAAATTTGCGCTTGAGTCAGTCGGCAAGGTTCCTTACTATTGGGGCGGCAAGGCAGCTGGCAGGAATTATGAGGCCAATAACTTCGGAGGCATAGTAGAGGCAGATTATAGAGGCAGAGTATTAAGAGGTCTTGACTGCTCAGGATGGGTTCAATGGGTATACTGGTCCGCGCTTGGCAACAATCTGCATAAGTCAAACAGCACATCAACACTGATAGGTGAAGGTGAAAAAATCAATCGTGCGGACTTGCAACCAGGAGATATCATAGTGCGTATAGGTGCGGACTCACATGTTGTTATGTTTCTTGGCTGGGCCGGGAACGGCAATATGATAGCTATCCATGAAAACTCGGGTGCTAACAATGTTTCCGTTAACGAAGTTACGGCTAACTATCCATATTATAGAAAGTTAATAAATTAATTTTGCAAAATATATTGACAATTCCGAGGCCAGCAATTAAAGTAACTGAGTATGCCGCGTGACGAGGTAAAAGAGTGACCACAGGTCAACACCGAAGTCAGCGAGTAATGATAAAAAGGAGGACCCTCGTAATGTATGCAGTAATCCTTACAGGTGGAAAGCAGTACAAGGTAAGCGAAGGCGATATCATTAGAGTTGAGAAACTTGATGTAAAGGAAGGCGACAAGGTTACTTTCGATCAGGTGCTTGTTCTTAATGATGGCGCTATGAAGATCGGTACACCGGTCGTTGATGGTGCTAAGGTATCAGCCACTGTTACTAAGAATGGCAAGGCTAAGAAGGTTATCGTTTACAAGTACAAGAGAAAGTCTGGTTACCATAAGAAGAATGGTCACAGACAGCTCTTTACAGAAGTAAAGATTGATTCTATTGGCTAATTTTTCAAAGTGTTGAATGGAGGATAATCATGGCTCATCATAAAGGTATGGGATCTACCAAGAATGGTAGAGATTCCGAGTCCAAGAGACTTGGACAGAAGAGAGCAGATGGTCAGTTCGTTAAGGCTGGCAATATTCTTTACAAGCAGAACGGTACAAGAATTCACCCAGGTCTCAATGTAGGTCTTGGCAATGATTTCACACTTTTTGCAAAGGTTGACGGTGTTGTTAGATACAGCCACCTTGGAAGAGACAAGAAGCAGGTATCTGTACTGCCTAGAGATGCTGAGTAATCATTAATTTACTCAGGTATTCTATAAGAATTAAGCCCTGTACCGAGTTACATCGGTATGGGGCTTTCATGTATCTTTAAGTTCTATTTAATGGCTCTCTGAGGGTTAGCGACGGTGATATCCGGCGCAGGGATGCCCTTGGGAAAGGAGAATAATCTATGTTTGCAGATATTGCAAAAATTTTCATTAAAAGTGGAAAAGGCGGTAACGGACATGTTTCCTTCCGTCGTGAATTGTTTGTTCCGGCAGGCGGACCTGATGGCGGAGACGGCGGAAAGGGTGGAGACATCATCGTAGAGGTTGACAAGGGATTAAATACTCTTGAGGACTTCCGTAATCGTCAGAAGTACATCGCAACTGCAGGTGAAGAAGGCGGCGGAAAGCGCATGCATGGTAAGAATGGTAAGGATCTCGTTATCAAGGTGCCTGAAGGAACCATTATAAGAGATTTTGAAACCAAGAAGATCATTGCGGATATGTCCGGCGATAATCAGAGACTTGTGCTGCTCAAGGGTGGAAAAGGTGGTTTGGGAAATATGCATTTTGCTACACCTGCCATGCAGGCACCAAAGTTTGCTCAGCCGGGACAGGATGCCCGTGAGATTTGGGTTCAGTTAGAGCTTCGTGTTATTGCTGATGTAGGGCTTGTAGGACTTCCTAATGTTGGAAAGTCTACCATCTTATCAATGTGCTCCAATGCAAGACCTGAGATTGCCAACTATCATTTCACAACCATCACACCTCATCTGGGAGTAGTCGGACTGAAGGGAGACCGTTCTTTTGTAATGGCAGATATCCCGGGACTTATCGAAGGTGCTTCAGAGGGTGTTGGACTTGGTCATGAGTTTTTACGTCATATTGAGAGATGTAAGGTTCTTATCCATGTTGTTGATGCCTCAGGATGTGAGGGCAGAGATCCGGTGGAAGATATCAAGACTATCAATGAGGAAATCGAAAAGTATGATCCTGAGATCCTCAAGAAACCTATGATAATTGCATGCAATAAAACGGATCTCATCATCGATGAGCAGGGAACGGACAGTGCTGTTACAAGGATTAAAGAGATTTACGAGCCACAGGGTGTGAAAGTTTTTGCAATTTCTGCAGCAACCAATACAGGACTTCGTGATCTTCTGGAGGCTGCATGGACTTATGTTGAGGAAGCAGGTGCCAGGGAGATCGAGACTTACAGCAGTGAAGTTGATTTAGAGACACTTGGACATAAGGAGCAGCTTGCTATCGAGTATAAGAGACTCGATGCCAATACATTCTCTGTTGAAGGACCAAAGATTGAAAAGATGCTTGGTTATACCAATCTTCAGGTTGAGAAGGGCTTTGAATTCTTCCAGCGTTTTATGGATGAACAGGGCGTTATCAAGAAGCTTAAGAAGATGGGCATACAGGAAGGCGATACAATAAAGATTTATGGTCATACTTTCGAGTATTATGATACAGACGCTTATGAAGAGGGAGATATGGAAAGCGCTATCGAAGAAGCATTCCCTAAGCGTCATCAGTCAAAGAAGAACGGAGAAGAGGAATAATGAAGAAGTATATCAGAGACAGTAAGATGCGTTCTCAGTTAAAGGGCGCAGCCATGAGTATAGAACCGGTTCTTTCTATAGGAAAAAACAGCATCACACCTGAGTTTATAGAGGCAGTAAGAGAGAACATCACAAAAAATGAGCTGATAAAGATCAATATTTTAAAGAATTGTGATGATGATCCCAATGCTATTGCACATACACTTGCAGGTAGAAGCCAGTCAGAGGTTGTACAGGTTATCGGCAGAAAGATCGTACTGTACAAGCCAAATCCGGATTTTAAGAAGCGCAAATATGAAACTTCTAAAGCTGAAGCCAAGGATGGCAAGCCATCAAAAGGGTTTAAATCAAAAAATCATAATGTTGAAATCGCAGGAGCGAAGAAGAAGGCTTCAAGAAGCGGTATGAGTCTCAGATTTGTAGAAGAGGCAGATGAGGATTTTGATAACGATACAGAGGAGTAATCCATGTTGAACTCTGAAACTGATATGATGGATAGATGCTCAAAGAACACAGCGGAGAAGAGAAAGAAAGTTGGAATTATGGGTGGGACATTTGATCCTATCCATAATGCCCATCTTGCCCTTGGCAGATGTGCTTATGACGAGCTTCGGCTGGATGAAGTCTGGTTCATGCCGGCAAAAGATCCTTATTTTAAAAAGAAAAAGAATGTTACTCCTGCCAAAATAAGAAGTGATATGACTAATCTTGCGATGCAGGGCGAGGAAGGCTTTGTTATGTCTGCCTTTGAACTTGAGAGGGAAGGCGAGACATATACGGCGGAAACGTTGGAAAAACTTCATGAGATATATCCGGATATCCATTTTTATTTCATCATAGGATCTGACTCGATGTATCAGATTGATACCTGGTATAGACCGGATGCTGTTATGCAGCTGGCAACTCTGGTGGTTGCAGAACGTGAGTATCCTGACAGGCAGCGCAGTTTCAGAGAACAGATTCAGTATTTAAAAGACAGATTTGGTGCAGACATCAGAGTTTTGACTTTTGACAGTATGGATATATCCAGCACCATGATCCGAAATATGGTGAAAAACGGTGATGATATCCATGGTTTGGTACCGGCTGTAGTAGAAAGATATATATTTGAAAATAAGCTATATAAGCAATCTACAGTGTGCGGTGCAGAAAAAGCAGAGGCGTAGTATGGCATCCGGAAAGCAAGCGAAAGAGAAAAGTTCCAATAAGAAAAAAGATCTTACAGAGATTTATGAGATAAGAAAAAAGCTGCAAAAGATACTTAAGCCTGACAGATATGAACATTCTCTCAGTGTCAGCTTTACTTGCATATGCCTTGCCATGAGATATGGCGTCGATCTGTATAAGGCGGAAATCGCCGGACTGGTACACGATTGTGCAAAACAGTTTTCAGACGGTGATCTCATAAAGGCCTGTGAAAAAGATAAGGTTGAGATAACAGAAGATATGAAAAAGGCGCCTCAGGTGATACATTCTGTTTACGGGGCAGTATATGCCCGTAAAGCTTTGGGTATTGAGGATCCGGAGATACTTTCCGCAGTTTATCATCATACCCTTGGAAAACCGCAAATGAGCCTTCTGGAGGCTATAGTTTTTACGGCGGACTATATTGAAGCAAGGCGCTATAAGGCTGCAAGATTGCCTGAGATAAGGCAGATGGCTTTTATGGATATCGAAAGAGCTGTGTATGAGATAAATCATGACACAATTCTGTATCTTGAGGAGTCCGGTGGATACATCTGTAAGCTATCATATGATACGTATCAATATTACAAAGAGCTTATGAAATCGCGAGGACTTCCGATAGATTAATATATAGATTTATATTGTCGATAAAGATCTAAGCTGAAATATGTGGTCTCAGATGTGTATCCGTGACAATATTTTGATATTCTGTATAATTACAGGAGTAAAGGAGTTATATTTTTATGGCAAGCGAAACATCAAAAGAGATGGTTAGAGCGGCTTATGCTGCATTATCAGATAAAAAAGGATATGATATTACTGTTATAGATATATCCGAAGTTTCAGTTATTGCTGATTATTTCGTTATCGCGACAGCAGACAATATCAGACAGGTAGATGCTCTCAGCGATGCTGTAGAGGATAAGATGGCAGAACTCAAGTTTGATATGCGCCGTAAGGAAGGCGTGCCAAACAGCGGATGGATACTGCTTGATTACAATGATATCATCGTTCATGTATTTGATAAGGAACAGCGCTTGTTCTATGATCTTGAACGTATCTGGTCAGATGGTAAAAAAGTTGTAGATATAGCTGATATCTGATGAAAATGTAAATCCCGGTTCCTGTTCAGAGGAATCGGGATTTTTTAGTACAAACGTTTATATGATAGTTGCAATGAACGGATGTTTGTGCTAATATTCTGATATAAAGAGTAAAAAGGAGTTAATGATGGGTAGACATAAGAAAAAGAGAGATCCGGATAATATGACCCCTAAGCAGCAAGCGGTTTTTGATTATATCAAGCAGTGTGTCATTGAGAGAAATTATCCGCCTTCTGTTCGTGATATTTGTGCTGCAGTTGGTTTGAAATCAACTTCAAGTGTATTTACATACATTAACGATCTTGAGGCTATGGGACTTATCAAAAAAGATCCATCTCATCCAAGAGCACTTATGATCACAACATCAGAATTTCATTCTGAGCCTGAGCGAGAGGTTGCACAGATTCCTTTGATCGGGACAGTTGCAGCAGGACTTCCTCTTCTTGCGGAAGAAAACGTGACGGAGTATTTTCCTATACCCGTGGATATCCTGCCTAACCAGGATGTGTTTATGCTCACCGTCAAAGGTGATTCTATGATTAAGTGTGGTATCCTGAGCGGAGACAAGGTTATAGTTCAGAAGCAGAATGTTTGTCACAATGGTGAAATCATAGTTGCATTAGTTGAAGACAGTGCAACAGTTAAACGTTTTTATAAAGAGGATGGGCATATCAGATTACAGCCTGAAAATGACAGTATGGATCCTATCATAGTTCCCGACTGCCAGATTCTCGGTAAGGTTATAGGACTGCTGCGTATGGGCGTGCAGTAAGTGTTATTGATATAGTTGTTTTGAGAGGTTGTCCGGATTTTCCGGACAATCTTTTGTTTTTATATTAAGTCTGACTTTGTGGAGCTGTTCACTTTTTCCTGAGCTTTTTCTTTGGAGTCTGAACCTATTTTTGTTGGACAGGGATAGGATTTGATATTAGAATAAATAGGTAATATTTAAATGTTGCCGAATCAGGGAGTGAAAGATGATAGAAAAAGCAAAAGATGCTATGAATTACGATATTTTGTATCATAGATTTAAGATGGCACCGATGGATGGCGAAAAGATTGAAGATCTGAAAAAGGACATTGATACACTTTCTGAAAAATTAAAGGCATGTGGGATTTATGTGCATTTCATCGAGAGCAGTGTTGAGCGCAGGACCGGCAAGTATAAGGACAATTGTATAAATGTTGAAGTCGGAATCCATGAACATCACAGAACCAGAGGTGCAGGATGGTTCCGGAAAAAAGAAACACATGTAACAGTTGCTGAGGTTTATAAATATTCGATGGAGCATAATACAAAAGAAACCGCAGAGTATGTCGGAGTCTCCGTTAAAACTCTCTATAACAGGAAAACCGCACTGAAGAATGCAGATAAGTGGAATGAGTCAAACAGTAATATATTTTAAAAGAGGTCTGCCGAGTATACATGTTTTCCAAAATATTGATAAAAAACCATCCGTAATTCACAAAAGAAACAGCCTTTACTGATGAGATTAATAAATTTTTATCCTAATCCGGTTATCAGTAATTTTTTTTAACCGATATAGATACCATATAAAAGAAACTATTAAGCATATTAAATGACGAAACATGTGCGGATCATAATGAGTGATTCCGGAGATGTTTTTTGTTTAGAAAGGCGATGCATATGGGAACAGATCGCACAGAAATAGATGGATCTCTTATTAAAAATGCTTTTTTACTTTTTGACAAGATGTCAGAGCTGCAAAAAAAGCTTCCTGTCGCGTATGCTGTATTTCAGATGATTCTCAATGAAAACGGCGATGGAGCGGCAGATGCAAAATATTTATATGCAAACGATCGATATTGTCATGGAATCGGATATACCAGAGACGAACTTGTGGGAAATCTCGTGACGGAGACATATAAGGGTGAAAGCAGAGAACTGCTGGATTACGGATATCAAGCGGCCTTTTATAGAGAAGAAGCTCATCATACAACATATAGCAAGGAACTCAATCATTGGATAGAGTTTATCATAGCCCCTACCAACATAGAAGGTTGTTGTATTGTGGTTTCGACATTTATTGATGACAGTCATCTGGAGAGAGAACTGCTGCGTCGTAATTCAACAACTGATGATGCAATCGTTCGTATAACCAGATTACTGAATCAGGATGAGAATTTTGAAAGAACCATGGATATGGTACTCAATGAGATCAGTCTTGTGGTACATCCGAGCCGACTTGATATATTGACATTTGATGGTGTCAGTGTTAACTATCAGTTTGAATGGTGTGCAGATGGAGTATCCTCCAAAAGAGATAAAACCAAAAGCATCAGCTATGATACATACTTTTCTAATTGGAAGAATTATGCCAATCATGGTGATGTGGTTCAGATTGAGGATATAAAAGTCCTGGAGAAACAGGATAATGAAATCTATTTATTCTTTAAATCTTTAGGTGTCGAACGTATTATAGCTGCACCTTTCTATGATAATCATCATAATTTATTGGGGTTTTTATGTGCAGAGAATTATGAGACTAATGAAGAGATAGATACTTTAAAGCTCATCGAGAGCATTTCGTATTTTATAGCCTTCAGAATAAGAAATCATCATTTACTGCAGTTGCTTGATTACAGAGCAACTCATGATGAATTAACAGGATTGAGGAACAGACGCGTATTTGGCGAGAGATTAAAAGAATTATCCAAGGGTAACGATGAATATGGCATTTTTTATATAGATCTCAATTTCTTTAAGAATGCCAATGATCAATATGGACATCATGTGGGTAATGAAGTTCTCATGGAAACCTCAAGAAGACTTGAAAGAGCATCCGGTTTTGAAGTTTTCAGAATAGGTGGAGATGAATTTGCAATCTTAGTTGATGAAGCGTTGGATGAAGAAGACTATATAAAAATCGTCCATGTGATGAATGAATACTTTGAGAAGCCTGTTGTTGAAAATAAAGATTTTTCGATAAATATCAGTATCAGTGTCGGTTATGCAAGAGCTCCTTATGATAGCCGCATCCCTAATGAACTTCGCAAGATAGCCGATATGCGTATGTACGAGCAGAAAAAAATGATGCATAAACTCATATTGGATGAGCAGGCCAATACAAACAAAAGCAGTCAGGAATGAGATAAAAATGGTAAGTACTTCGTAATAGGAGTACTTACCATTTTAAATGTGTGCCCGGAGACACACGTTTTGCGCGGGTTAAAGGATCGACTCATACGGGAGATGTGTACAGAGTTATAGTTTAATCATCTGTTCTTAAATGTACTTTGTTGCGGGCACTTCTGCGTCGTTCGTCCTCGATGGCGGCATAATGTTTCTTAGTGGTATTAACGTCATTGTGCCCCAAAACATCGGCAACCAGATATATGTCGCCGGTTTCTTTGTACAGATTGGTGCCATAGGTACTGCGCAGCTTGTGCGGTGTGATGTGTTTAAGAGGAGTTACCGTTTTGGCGTATTTTTTTACCATATATTCGACAGAGCGCACGTTGATGCGTTTGTTTCTGAGAGACAGAAACAGGGCATCTTCGGAACCATCTTCAGCGATGAGATGCTTTCTGTAATTTATGTATTCTTTGAGGATACTTTCAACTTCATCTCCGAAATATATGGTGACTTCCTTGCCGCCTTTTCTATGGATGTGTATACCGTCGTTGTTGAAATCCACATCACTGATGTTTAAACCGACGCATTCGGACACACGGATGCCTGTACCCAGCATCAGTGTCATCATGGCAGTATCTCTAAGCTCAGTTTTGTCATGAAAAAGCTGCTGCCTTTTTGTGAGACTGTCTCCGGTTTCCACTTCATCCAGAAAATCAGCCACTTCGTTTGTGTCTAAACGAACAATTTCCTTGTCTTTAAGCTTTGGCATGACTATGAGAGCTGCCGGATTATTTTTAATCAGCTGATTTCGGTAAAAATAGTTATAAAAGGTACGTAAAGATGCAACTTTTCTTTTTATTGCAGTACGGCTGTTTATGACATCGGTTGTGATCTGGTTCCCGTTTGCATCAGTAAGTGTACGTTTTCGGTACTTGAGATATTCCATATAGTCCTCAAGATCAAGAACGGTTAGATTATCAATATCCTCAAGAGAAAAATCATTAAATGCTTTGTCCTTATATAGAGGATTCTGTTCTTTCAAAAACTGAAAAAAAACTTTTAAATCATAAGCATAGGCTATACGTGTTCGTGATGAAGTTCTGGGTTCAATGCCTCTGAAAAAAGTTGTGCAGAAGGAGGGGAGTTCTGAGAGAAATTCACGTAGTTTCAATGTATTATCTCTGTCTACCTGTTCGTGATATTTTAATGCCATGGAAGCAAACCTTTCATTATAATGTAATATGATTATAGAAGTCATTATAGCAGAAAAGGCATATGTATAGATCAAGGATTTAACGAAAAGATAGGGCAGTTTATATTCATACATGATTAATGCTAAAGCATCTAAAGTATGCTATATTTAAGTAATATTATAAGTATATGAATGGTTAAAGGGTTCCTTTAAATTGAGAAAGGTTAGGTATGAAGGTTGTATATTTGGGAACAGATGCGATGTTTCCGTGTTTCTTTTATTTGCTTTCGCAGCATGAAGTGATGGCAGTTTACACATGTGGTAACAAGGAAGACTATTTCAGAGATGTTACTATTACCAAAATGGCTAAAGAGGCAGGAATACCTGTTCATAGGGAAACCATAGACGAAGCAGCAGAAAGAGACTATATTTCAAAAGGCTGTGAGATATTTATCAGTGCAGACTATGGCAGGAGGATACCGGTTATTTCTGAGAAGGAAGGTTTTTATGGCATAAACATCCATACATCCCTTCTTCCGATTGGACGAAGTTACTGTCCTGTTGAATGTTCACTCGAGAGCCGCCAAGAAAAAATGGGTGTAACCATTCATAAGCTGGTATATGAGTTTGATAGAGGAGACATACTTTCCCAAAAAGAATTTCCTTTGTGGGAGGGCTGCGACAGTATAGATTTATACCTCAAATGTGGCTATGTTGCGAGAGAAATGCTTCAGGATATAATGAAGGATTTCAGAGAGGCATGGCTGAAGGCAGAATCACAGAGGGAAAAAGGATCCTACTGGAAACTTCAGAAGTTTACCGAGGCAAGATTAGGACATGATATGAATCTGGATGAAGCCTTTGATATCTACAGAATATATAATCGAATGACACGAGTTAAACTGGGGGAAGATGTCTATTTTGTTTTGTGTCTTGAAAAAGGTTATGTTCCCATAGATGATGACTTTATTGTGCTTGGCAAGATAGTACTGTACAGACTCAAAGATGGACATGTAAGACTTATTCTTGAAAAGACAGAACATCCAAAGGAAGTATGGGAAAGTAAAGATTACCCATTTAAGTTTCAACATTAAGTACGCTGATAATTACATTTGCTATATTGGTTTAATTTGGGATGAGCAGGGAGGTTGAAATGAAGGATAATAAGAAAAAACTTTCATTGAGCAGAAAATTTTTGATTAAGATGGTTTTTCTGTTTATGATTCTTTGGGCATTGATCAGCATCAGTGTAACCATATTTTACAGAAAACACATGGAAGAAAAGTATACAGAGACAGCTTTTTCTCAGGCTTATATCGCGGCAATGATGATAGACGGTGACAAAGTGAAGGAGTATGAAAGTACTCTCAAAAAAGATGATTATTATGCTGATGTACTTCATAAACTCATTGAACAGAAAAAAGTCGCAGGATTAAAATATCTGTATGTCGTAGTACCAAGGGAAGAAAACTATTTCTATATTTGGGATGGCGGTGATCCTTCGGTTGATGAGGGAGTATGCGACCTTGGTGATTCAGACAGTTACTATGGCGGCGGTGAAGATGTCATGAAAACGGCATTTCATGGTGTTACAGGAGGCAGCATGCTTGTCACCAAAAGTCCGGTGTATGGGTACGTGGCTTCTGCATTTTATCCTATATATGATTCTGCGGGAGAACCTGCGGCACTTGCATCGGTTGATATATCCATGAATGACATAATTTCAGACGTTCTGAGGTTCCTTATGGTCAATTCTGTTTTGATGATTTTTATCATGATTGTTGTCAGTGCACTATATTACAGGACCATATCTCAGATTATCATTTCTCCGGTTCAAAAGCTGGAAGGGCTTGTAAAGCACTTTGTAACAAATCAGATGGAAAATGGCGAGATACTTGTTACGGACATTCATACAGGCGATGAGATAGAGGGACTGGCTGATGCTTTTTCCAAGATGTCTGTTGAACTCAAGACGTATATCAATAACTTTGAAACAGCCACCAAGGAGAAGGAGAGGATAAGCACTGAGCTTAATGTTGCAACTCAAATTCAGGCAGATATGCTTCCAAGGATATTCCCACCGTATCCAAACAGGAAAGAATTTGAATTATATGCCTCAATGGCACCTGCAAAGGAAGTCGGTGGTGATTTCTATGACTTTTTTATGGTGGATGACGATCATATAGCGCTTGTTATAGCGGATGTTTCGGGAAAAGGAGTACCGGCAGCTCTGTTCATGGTTATTGCCAAAACTCTCATAAAGAACCGTACACAGATAAAGGACTCAGAACCTTCTGATATTTTTGAAGATGTTAATACACAGCTTTGTGAAGGTAATGAAGCTGGTCTGTTTGTAACTGCATGGTTATGTATCGTTGAGATCTCTACCGGACATTGCCTGGTTGCCAATGCAGGACATGAGCATCCTGCCGTAAAGAGAAAAGGTGGAAATTTTGAGCTTGTTGAATATAAACATTCACCTGCTCTTGCAATGATGGAAGGCATGATATTTAAACAGCATGAGTATCAGCTCAATCCAGGTGACACGATTTTTGTATACACTGACGGTGTAGCAGAAGCTACGGATGCTTCCTACGAGCTTTTTGGAACAGAAAGAATGTTGGAATCTCTGAACAGTAAACCGGATGCTACGGTATATGAGATTCTCAATAACATGACCAAGAGTATCAACGATTTTGTAAAGGAAGCACCACAGTTTGATGATATTACTATGATTGCCTTCAGATACAATGGTACTTGTGTTGAGTAGTATTTATAAGTTGATTTCACATGGTTGAGGTGGAACGTTGAATAAACACGAAAGTAATATTGTAGTTTTTTCTGTGATGTTATGCTGGGCATCAGCATACGTCTTTATCAAGGGTCTGCCTCCTGACTTATCGGATTTCGGCTATTTGGCTCTTATGAACGGGATAGCCGCAGTAATCCTGGCGATATTTTTCTTCCCGAAGTTCAGGAAACTGAACAAATCCAATATAGTTCATGGAATCATTTTGGGACTTCTGATGACTTTGGTTCTTGTATTTGAGAAGCAAGGTGTGGACAGGCTTACAGCATCCTCGGCAAGTATACTTACGTCATTGGATATCATAATCGTGCCATTTTTCACGTTTATTATTCATAGGAAGATTCCACAGAAGAGACAGCTGCTTGCTATATCTATCATTTTGACCGGTGTATTGGTTACAAACGGCTTTTCTTTTAAGGATTTCCCGATCGTCGGTACTATTTTTATGTTGGCTGACTGTATGTGTATGTCTTTATATACTGTTGTCGCAAACATGTATTGTAAAAATGATGATGCCATCCTTTTGGCGGTCAACCAGATAATAGTGATGGCTGTTGTTGCAATGATAGTATGGACCATAGAAGAACCGGGAATGATATTTAAGCTGAATTATACACCAACGTTGGCCTCTTCACTTTTTGTACTTGCATTCTTTACCAAGGCATACGCCTATATACTTCTTATGTATGGAGAAGCATATGCGGAACCGGTGGATGTAGTTATCATATTTGCTTTGGAACCGGTGGTAACGATGTTTTTGGCAGTATGTATACCTTCAGCCTTTGGAGGCGTGGAGGAGAGCTTTTCTGTGATGACTCTGGTAGGAGCCTTATTGATAGCTGTAGGTGCCGTAATTGCAGAGCTTAATTATGGACGAATTTTTCAGAGGCTTCGTCGTATAAGAAGGAGATTCAATGCCAAGACTTGAAACTAAAAAACGATATCAGTTTTTTATCATAATTATGGCTTTCCTTATTCATGGGCTTGGGATTTATTTTAAGGTCATGGTTTTGGTACCCGGGTTTACCGAAGTGAGACCGATCAATGCCGTTCCGGTACCAACTGGGTTGTTTTTCGGCCCGGTGGCGGGTATCGCCTGTGCCTTCGGAAATCTTCTTGCGGATTGCTTTGGACAGTTGGCCCCGTCGTCAAGTGTGGGCTTCATCGGCAATTTTATGGCAGCTTACCTTCCATATAAGTTGTGGTACCTGTATACAGAAGAAGAACCCAATGTACATAGTATAAAAAATCTGGTGATCTATACATGGATTACTTTTGTTGCCGCTTTAGCTGTTACATGGATGATAGGAAGTACCTTATGGACGATATTCGGAGTTTGGACAGAACAGTTGTCGCTCTTCATATTTTTTAATGATTTCTGTTTTCCGATGGCTTTCGGGCTGCCGGTATTTATCGTCATGACATCACCTCTCGTGAATATAGTTAGTGTGAAGCCGGTAAAGAGTTTTATTCCGTTGTCGGTAAGAACCAAGAGAATGTGTACTATTGTGTATACTGTCATTCTGATGATAATTTTCTATATAACCCATTACGGAATTGGAGAGCTGAAAACATTTATGATGATTCTCTATATTCCGGCTGTAATAATTACATTGATTCTGACTCTTTGAGGGTTCAAACATATATATAAAAAACCTATTAATTTCATTTATAAAACCTATGATTTAGTTGCGAGGTACTAGTCGCAGTGTTATAATTGCACTTGGTCAAGTACAAAAAGGGACCAAAGAGAAAGAGGTAAATAACATGAATGATTATCAGGCAATTGTAAATGTTCACGCACGTCAGATTCTTGATTCAAGATCTAACCCAACAGTTGAGGCAGAGGTTACTCTTGCAGATGGTACTGTTGGAAGAGCAGCTGTACCAAGTGGTGCTTCTACAGGTCAGTTCGAGGCACTTGAGCTTCGTGATGGAGACAAGAACTGCTACTGTGGTAAGAGTGTTCTTAAGGCTGTTGAGAATGTTAATACTCTGATTAATGACGCTTTACAGGGTGTTGATGCTACAGATGTTTATGCTGTAGATAAGGTTATGTTAGATCTTGACGGTACAAAGGATAAGTCAAAGCTCGGTGCAAACGCTATCCTTGCTGTATCACTTGCATCAGCACATGCAGCTGCTGAGTCTCTTGGTGTTTCTCTTCACCAGTTCCTTGGTGGAGCTGCAGGCGTAGAGCTTCCAGTTCCTATGATGAACATCGTTAACGGTGGTGCACACGCAGCTAACAATATCGATGCTCAGGAGTTTATGATTATGCCAGCAGGCGCTCCAAGCTTTACAGAGGGTCTTCGTTGGTGTTCAGAAGTTTTCCATGCACTTCAGGCAGAGCTCAAGGCTAATGGTCTTGCAACAGCTGTAGGTGATGAGGGTGGTTTCGCTCCAAACCTTGCATCTGATGAGGAAGCTCTTGATTATATCGTAGGTGCTATCAAGAAGGCTGGTTATGAGCCAGGTAAGGATTTCGTTCTTGCTATGGATGCTGCTTCTTCTGAGTGGAAGAGCGACAAGCCAGGCGTATATCACCTTCCAAAGGCTGGTAAGGACTTCACAACAGATGAGCTTATTGCACACTGGAAGAAGCTTACAGAGAAGTATCCTATCATTTCTATCGAGGATGGTCTCGATGAGGAAGATTGGGAAGGTTGGCAGAAGATGACTAAGGAGCTTGGAGATAAGGTTCAGCTCGTTGGTGATGATCTTTTCGTAACAAACGTTGAGAGACTTCAGAAGGGTATCGACCTTGGTGTTGCTAACTCAATCCTTATCAAGCTTAATCAGATTGGTTCACTTTCAGAGACAATGGATGCTATCAAGCTTGCTCATAAGCATCACTATACAGCAATCGTTTCTCACAGATCAGGTGAGACAGAGGATACAACAATTGCTGATCTTGCTGTAGCTTTAAATACACGTCAGATCAAGACAGGTGCTCCTTCAAGATCAGAGCGTGTTGCCAAGTACAATCAGCTTCTCCGTATCGAGGAGTCTCTTGGAAACGGCGCTGTTTATCCACAGTTCGGTGCTTTCAATGTAAAGAGATGATTGGATAGAAGCTTATCTTAAGAGTCGGATAGATAAAGCTCCGTATTTACAGATATGTAGATACGGAGCTTTTATAGTGCATCTGACGGCGCATGTTTCTAACGGGTTAAAGTCCCGAATCAGTCCGGCAGTGAGGCTGTATTTTTTCTGGATCGTATAAAAGCAAATACACCTATGCCTAAGATAAGAGTGAGTAAGACAAATCCAAATGGGAGAGATAGAATCTCATTTAAGAAAAGTACGGCACCGATCATAAGTATAAGAGCAGCCAGGCCCTGAAGGTTTCCGATGTACTCAAATTTTTTTTGAAACCATGGACATTCGGTAGCGTGAATCAGTAATCCATCGTGGATATGATTGTGTGTATTTATAACTATTTCATTTAAATCGTTAGATGCGTATATACCGTACTCATGTTGAGAAAAATCTCCGTTTTCAGCCAAGGCATAAAGTGCGGAATACAGTTGCCGGCAATCTGATTCGGTTTTGGACAAGTTTATATAGTATAATACGTATACAAAAACCATACCATCAGAACTTAGCTGCTCAATAAAGTATAAGGGCTCAAGACCCAGTTCGTCGGTTCTGAATCGAAAGTTTATTTCCTTTTTAAACTCGATAAATGAGTTTTCGTCCATCAATAGCTGATCGAGCATTTTTGAGCTTTCCTTGTTGCAGCCGGTGACCTCAGCAAGACAAAATATCGTATTCTGATTTTGAAGGTAGAAATCGTGAAATTGCTTTATCCATGTTTTTTCGGTATTTAAAGCTGCAATGTTTTTATTAAAGGAAATATATGACCCGTTCTCTGAGAAGTATCTGGTTTTAGCTACATCGGTTCTGAGACCTGAAAGATGCATCAAAGTATGTACGGGATGAAGGTCCAAATCAAATTTCCATATATAGTGATCCATAATAAATCCTTTGTTTAAAATCAAAAAACATAAAAACTGATTTTCCTGATCAGTATTCCTTAAGATCATACTTAACCGATCCGTTCCATATTTTTTCTATTTTAACTTATTTCGTCATGTCTTAGTCTTTAAATAAGTCGGGAATTACCCAACATATGTTTTGCGTTTACCATTCCAAAAGTCTAGATAAAAATGTCAATTAGATAATCCTAAGAATCGTTTTGACCGTAAGGAAACATATAGCGAAGAAAATCCTGAAGGACGCTTCCGTAAATTTGCTGTTGAAGATATTTTGGAAAGAGACAAAACAAGTCTTGATATCTTTTGGATAAAGGATAAATCCCTTGCGGATTTGGATAACCTTCCATCACCAGATGTATTGGCTGATGAAATTATTGAGAATCTTCAAAGTGCATTGGAAACCTTTGAGAATTTAAAAGAACAGTTAAAATAGGATGAAAAAATGACGGGAAAGACTAAGAAAGAATTGAAATCGGCTGAGCAGCTGATAGAGCATATGAAATCCAAGGGAATCAAATTTAATATTGTTTCTGAAAAAGAAGCAATTGATTACTTGGAGAATAATAATAACTATTTCAAGTTGGCTGCATTTAGAAAAAATTATCCAAAGCATCCAGCGGGAGAATTCGAAGGACAGTATATCGATTTAGAGTTTGCATATTTAAAAGATTTGGCAATTATAGATATGACTTTGAGATATACCGTCGTTCATTTGGCATTGGATATTGAACATCATGCGAAGCTTCAGCTTATGAGGGAAGCTGAGGCTCACAATGAAGATGGATACGCTATTATAAAGGATTATTTTGAATCATTAGATGATGATAAACGAAGTCGTGCCGAGTCTGAAATAGAGAGAAATGTAAATAGCATATACTGTGGAGCCATTATAGACAAACATAAAGAGGCTTATCCAATATGGGCTTTTATTGAGATTGTTCCGTTTGGCCAGTTGTTATCTTTTTATAGGTTTTGCTCTGATCGATATAAGGATAAGAAAATGCAAAATACATGGTATCAGTTAATGGCGTGCAAAGAGATTAGGAATGCTTCTGCACACAGTAATTGTGTATTAAATGATTTAACACCGAATAGTGCAAAATATAATACCATAATGATGTTATGAAGTCTTTATCTGCTATTAAAGGCATTTCTAAGAATACACGTAAGTCGAAGATGAGTAATGCAAGGATTCAGCAGATAGTTACTTTACTGTATGTTCATCGTAACATAGTAACAAGTGCGGGGGTATTGAACAAAGGAAAAGCTAAGTTAAAGGATTTGACGGATAGGATGGACAAGCATGCTGATTATTATCAAGGCTATGATATGATTAGATCTGCTTTTGGTTTTCTGAAAAAAATAATTGAGGCTTGGTACTTGACAGAGGATCCGGAAAACAATAAAATATAAACACAAAGAAAAGCGTGTGCTTTTGCGGAGCGGTATTGCAGAAATGCGATATGGCTCTATTTTTTTACCTTGATGCTTTCATAACTTCTGGCCCAATAGACCAGAAGTTTCTTTTTGTCTATTTCCTTTGTATTCGTCAACCGAAAAATCGGTCAAGTGACCTAAATTTAAAATTAGCACATACAGTCCTTGGTAAAGATGTTTGTACAGAGTCTTTGGTTGACGTGGTTTTCATATTGCTATTAATTGAGAGACTGACTGAATTATGCTACTATTAAGACATGTATATGAACGTAACGGAAAGAGGTGTGTTCGCATGCTAAAGACAGTTGGACTGGGTTTACAAGATTACGAAAAGGTCATAACAGAAAATGCTTTTTACATAGATAAAACTAATTTTATAAGTGAATGGTGGCAAAGTAAGGATGATATCACATTGATTACCCGTCCACGTCGTTTCGGAAAAACTCTGATGCTGAGCACAGTTCAGAAGTTTTTCTCAATAAGACAGGGAAATAATGAGGAGCTCTTTAAGGGATTGACTGTTTCCGAAGATATGGAAATGATGAAAGAGTGCGGTAAATGGCCGGTGCTTTTTGTTTCCTTTGCTGCTATCAAGATGGATAATTATAAAGATGCGTTAACTCAGTTTAATCAAGTTTTTACAGATTTGAAAGTAAGCTTATCTTTTCTGGAAAAGAGTCTTACAGCTGATGAACGTGAATTCTGGACTGAAATCAACTATAAGATGGATGCAGCTGTTTGTTCAAAATGTCTCAATAGTTATTCCGTCTGGCTCAGTCGATACTATGGAAAAAAGGTGATTATCCTTATTGACGAGTATGATACACCGATGCAGGAAGCGTATGTAAATGGATATTGGGACGAAATCTCCGGTTTCATGCGGAATATGTTCAATTCCACTTTAAAAACCAATCCAAATCTTCAGAAAGCACTGTTAACCGGTATTACAAGAGTCAGCCGAGAGTCACTGTTTTCAGACCTTAACAATTTGAAAATTGTAACTATTTCATCTGATAAGTATGCTGACTGTTTTGGTTTTACTGAGAAAGAAGTATTCGAGGCATTAGAAGCATACGGATACAGTTCTGAAAAGAAAAAGGTAAAAGAATGGTACGATGGATTTAAGTTTGGAAATACTGAAGATATCTATAATCCATGGTCCATCATTTCTTTCCTTCAAGAAGGTAAATATGAGCCATATTGGGCCAATACCAGCTCTAATTCACTTGTGTCAAAACTCGTGAGAGAAGGGAGCGTTGAGATAAAGAAAGATTTTGAAGATCTGCTTAATGACGGAGTGATACAAACAAAAATTGATGAACAGCTTGTCTATGGCGAGATGACAGGTAATCAGAATGCCATATGGAGTCTATTATTCTCAGCAGGCTATCTAAAGCCGGTTTCTATAGACGGTGAAGGAAACATGGCAGTGTATAGCCTTAAACTCACAAACCACGAAGTCAAGGACAGTTTTAGCCTTCTTGTAGAGAGATGGTTTGAGAATGCAGGTGAAAATTATAATTATTTCGTAAAAGCACTCCTTGAGGGTAACATAGATGACATGATGGATACATTATCAGAAATCTGCGAAAGTATGATCAGTACTTTTGACGGAAGTGGTAAGGTGGCTCCGGAAAACTTCTATCACGGTCTTGTGATCGGACTCCTTGTGGAACTCCGTGACAGATATGAGATAAAATCAAATCGAGAAAGCGGTTTGGGCCGTTATGATGTCATGCTTCGACCGAAGGATAAAAAGGATAATGCTGTAATCATAGAGTTTAAGTCTAAGCGTCGGAGTGATAAAGGCAAAACTCTTGATGAGCTTTGCGACATAGCACTGAAACAAATCGAAGATAAGAAGTATGAAACCGAACTTCTGGATGCAGGATTCGACAAAGACAAGATAATAAAGCTTGCCTTTGCTTTTGAAGGAAAGGAACTTTTTATAAAAAAACAAGATTGATGGAAGGTCAGATATCGCGTTCTGCATTACTGTATACATACGAAAGGCTTGAATGAAAAACTTAACGAGACCCATCTGCATCACAATTCTATGGATTTGGGGAGTAATATTTAGATCTTTCCAAAATCATCCAATATGATTGTATTTTCTAAAAATAATATACGCGCGGCTCCTTCGATTAAAAATCGAAGGCAGTTGTGCTACTGAATATAATATTAATCGCAGGGAGAATTGTTATGAGAAGAATACTTGTAGTAGTAGATATGCAAAAAGATTTTGTCGATGGGTCACTCGGCAGTAAAGAGGCAGTGGCTATAGTTCCGGCAGTTGTTGACAAAATCAAATCTTATGATATTTCTGATGTGTTTGTTACACGTGATACACATCAGCCAGATTATATGGAGACTCAAGAAGGTAAGAATTTACCGGTTGTACATTGTATTGAGGGGACTGATGGATGGCAGTTGGATGAAAATGTAGCAAAGGTAGTAGAGGGCGCAACATTTATCAATAAACCAACTTTTGGATCAACAGTTCTGGTAGATACGATTAAAAGAATTTATGAGAAAGAAGCGATAGAAATTGAGCTGATTGGATTATGTACGGATATATGTGTTGTTTCCAATGCTTTACTCCTGAAAGCAGCCATGCCGGAGGTTCCGATTGCTGTTGATCCTACATGTTGTGCGGGTGTTACACCAGAAAAACATGAGGCAGCTCTTAAGACTATGGAGTCATGCCAGATATACATTAAAGCTGAATAATTGAAAAGGTAAATGCTTAATTTCAAGGTATTATCAGTTTTGCAAAGGTAACTGCATAATACCTCGATTTTTTATGCCGAAAAAAATGGAGTAATTCCGACAAATGATATGACTAATCGAAAACAGACACCATATGCGAAACATCTAAATACATTTATTTGGCACAAAATGTTGATATACAAACATTTTATCTTTCCAAAATGTTGATTAACATATTGTAAAAAAGGATGAAGAGGGGCTGCAGACGATGCGCACTTTGGCAAAAAACATGAGCTGGTTGCTAAAGAGTATTGAGATTGGAAGCAAAAACGGTGTTGTTGTGCCGGAGTATGAGGAGAAGGTTTTCACCAATTTTATTTCGCAAAACCATAGTTTAACGAAATGATAGAAGATCCAAAAACTCTCATGTCCGTAAAAGAAAAGACTTCTTTTGTGTTTGTATTGATCATAGCCTTTGTGCTCGGAATCATAGGAGCTGTGATAGATATAAAAAATCTGGGTGTGAATCTTTATACCGATACGATTTGGCGTTGGGTTTATCGTGGGTACACTTATCGCTTTACTTATGGGAAGTTTATTGAAAAAGGGCTCGTTAACTTTTCATTCGAGTCGCTGAGCAGGAATCCTTACGGATTCCTTTGAAGTGCTCAAAGCCGCGTGACTTAGATTAAAAATCGAAGGTAGTTGTGCTGCATCATACATTAATCTACTTTTTTATCAGTAGTTCACGTGGACGGGTGATAAGAGTAATGTCATCATTGCTTCTCCACCACTCAG
>DGVW01000104.1:0-53594 GCA_002396005.1 Oribacterium sp. UBA4274 | reverse complement strand
CAACATAGAAATTGTTTTGCTCTATGATCTTTTCATAATCCTGTATGCCCAGTCCCACTGTCTTTAACATTGATGCACCTATTACTCCCTGATCTTCTCAAAAGCAATCCTAGGATAATCATCCTCATCTACATGAATTGTTCCGCACCGTGTGAAACCAAGCTTATTTAGGAGATTCTGCATCACAGTGTTATCTCCATGGGTATCTATCCTGAGATGCTCGCAATTCTCGAATGCCCAGTTTATACAAAATGAGCCAATGCCCTTTTCTGAATCATCAGTGGCAATCCGGTGGATCACACCATATTCATTATCTCCTATCCACTCACCGTCTTCTATGTATATGTAATTTGGCTCAATGTTTTTTCCCTGATCAAAATAGAAAACACCAACCACTGTCCCTGACTCATTTTCACAAACGAAACTTTGGCCCTTCTCAATATCCATCTTTATGAGTTCTTCAGGAGGCCAGTTAGTAGGTCCCCATTGGTTTGGATTCCCATGCTCTGCCATGAATCTTCTTGCGTAAGCATAAATTTCCATAATCCTGTTAAAATCTTCTTTTCCGGCTTTTCTTATCTTCATTTCAGGTCTCCATTGTATTCTTCCCACAACATCCTGTTGTAATTTGCATTAGCTTCTTCACATGCTTCTTATAATTCCATCACCATCAGAATCATAAATAAATGAGCTTTTACCATTGCAAATACAAGCAAACCTTGAGTTTATACATCATGCAGTCCTGTCAGGTCCGACGGTCATCATTTATCTGTATATCGATAATACTTTTAATATGTCCTGCGCCATGTTCTTGGAAGGAGTAACATCATCATTGGGAGTATCTCGAGTCTTCCGGCCAACATATCAATGGTTAGAACTATCTTGCTGATGTACGAGTACTCTGAATAGTTGCTGATCGGGCCAACGGCACCAAGTCCTGGTCCGATATTGTTGAAGGTTGCCGATACTGCAGAAAAATTGGTTACAAAATCGAATTTATCAAAAGATATGATAAACAATGAAATCATAAAAATAATAATATACATAATAAGATAACAGTTAACAGATCTTACTACATTATGTTCTATTTTTTTACCTTCCAGACGAATATGTCTGATGGCTTCCGGATGAACAAGAACCAAAAGTTCTTTTCCAACCTCCTTAATAAGTATAAGAAGTCTTGAAACTTTAATACCACCACCGGTAGATCCTGCACATGCACCGGAAAACATCAAAAACAATATAACCATCTGACTCGATTGTGGCCATGTGTTGAAATCCAATGTTGAAAAACCAGTGGTTGTAATCAATGATGCTACAGTGAAAAAGCTGTGATGCAATGTATAAATGAGATTGCCACCATACATCTTTAAAATATTAAAGGCGATAAAAAGTGTTGATACTGTAATGATGCCCAGATATACACGGGCTTCTTCACAGCCTAATGCATCCTTAAACTTACGTTTTTGTATCATGTAATATACATTAAAATTGATACCGTACATGATCATGGCAATGGTGATAAGGAACTGACAAAACATTCCGTAATCTTCCATTCCTGAATTGCGAACGGCAAAGCCTCCGGTTCCGGCAGCACCAAAGGCTATACATAAAGCATCAAATATATCCATGCCGCTGATAAAGAATATTATTATCCAACCAACAGTCATGAAAAAATATATCTTATACAAAGCCTTGGCTGTGTCTGCAACTCGCGGAACCATCTTACTGACATCCGGTCCGGGCGACTCTGCTTTCATGATCATCATGTTATAGCCACCACCAAGAGGTAATATGGTAAGAACCAGTACAAGTACACCCATTCCGCCAACCCAGTGGCTAAAGGATCTCCAAAAAAGGAGCCCCTTTCCAAGATGCTCAACCTCGTTGAGGATTGATGCTCCCGTAGTGGTGAAACCGGAAACAATTTCAAAGACTGCGTCAATATAACTAGGTATGGTTCCGCTGATATAAAACGGAATTGCCCCTATAAGTGACATAACCACCCAGCTCAAAGCACATATTACGAAGCCTTCACGTACATAATATGCAGTCTTCCTTGGCTTTTTGATTGTGGCAATCATTCCTATGATTAATGCGATAATAGCGCTTATTGCTAATGAATTAAATGCCCATATTTCTTTATATGCCAATGCACACAGCATGGGTAAAAGCATGAGACCTGCTTCAAGCTTAAGTACCCATCCGAGCACATATATAATCATGTTAATGTTCATGTAACAAAGCTCCCTTACGCAAGAATATCCTTTAGATCATTGAATCCGGTATTGGTTGTTATTACGATAACGCTGTCGCCCGGAAGCATGAAATCTGCACCGCCGGGAGTGATGATTTTGTTACCGCGCACAATCGCAGCGATGAGAACATTGGCCTTGAACTTAAGATCAGCAAAGGTGTGATTGATGAGCTCAGGATTGTTTCCTACCTTGAACTCAAGGGCTTCGGCCTTTCCATCTGCAATCTTGTATAGAGTTTCAATGTTTGATCCCTGAGAATTCTGCAGTGCACGGACATACTGAACGATATGATCCGCAACTATCTGTTTAGGATATATAATTGAGCCAAGATTCAACTCATTTACTACATTTTCAAATGAAATACGATTGATCTTTGTAACGAGTCTTGCATGGGAAAGCTTTCCTGCATAGAGTGAAAGCATGATATTTTCTTCGTCAAAACCTGTCAGGGAACAGAAAGCGTCTGTGTTCTCTATGCCTTCTCTGATCAAAAGATCCTGATCGGTTCCGTCACCATTTATTATGGTTGCATCAGGAAACTCTGATGCAAGGAAATCACATCTGTCTTTATCTATCTCGATGATCTTTATCTTAGAACGCATCTTTGACAGTTTCATATATCTGGCCATGTAATATGTCACACGACCTCCACCTACTATCATTACGTTTTTTATAGGAGCAAAATCAATCCCCAAGGCTATAAGAAATGCATTGGCCTGTTGTGCATTGGCTATAAAGCTGATAACGTCGCCGGACTTGATCTCCTGCATACCTGAAGGAATGATAACATTGTCACCACGCTCTATCGAGCAGATAAGAACATTGACCTTCAGTACACGATGTATATCGTGCAGCTTGATGCCACAGACCAGATTGTTCTCAGGAACCTTGACACGGATCAGATCGATCTTTCCTCTCGAGAAGCTGTCAATTTTCATGGCTGATGGAAAATGCAGAAGTCTTTCTGCTTCCTTGGCGGCAGCCATTTCCGGATTGATAACTGTCGCAAGGTTCAGCTCGTCACGAAGGTAAGTTATCTCATCTGTGTACTCCGGATTTCTGATACGTGCAATGGTACTACAGTTACCTTCCTTTTTGGCTATGAGACAGCATAACATGTTGATCTCATCGGAATCTGTTGCGGCGATAAGGACATCGGCGTTTTTTACGCCGGCTTCCTGTTGGGTAGCCAACATGGCACCATTACCGTTTATTCCCATAATATCAAGAGAATCAACCGCATGACGCAGTGCCTTTTCATTGTGGTCAATGATGGTTATATTATGATTCTCTTTGTTAAGCTGTGCAGCCAGAGTCAGACCGACTTTGCCGCAGCCTACAACAATAATATTCATAGTATGTAATTACTCCTTATGGCTTCCGGAAAAATGTTCTCAAAATGTTTAAGGTCAGAAAATAAATATCAGATATCTGATTTATCTTCTGACCCTGAACCGGCTTGATCTCTTTCGTCCAGATCCCTCTGCAAAGGTTCAAGATAGTGAACGAACATATCCTTTACTGATCTGATAGAATAATTGTGATCTATCTCATCGTAATTAAAAGATTTTTTACCACCATTCTCCATCCTTTCCCAAAAATAAAGGATATCGCGGAATGGAATGTAATAGGTTTCATTTCTTCCGGTAAATGATAATATGATAAAACTGATTCCGCCCTGCTCCTCAAAAGCTTTCATGAATCTAACCTGATGAGGATGGAGATTGGCCAGGGGCCATAAGTCCTTGGCACACTCTTTGGCGTCAAAACAGACAGGAATGCCCTGAACCACACCGATGTAATCGACGGTTGATTTCTGTTCGAAATAAGCCAATGTTATCTGTGTGTGTTCGGCATTCATATTTATAGGTGTGATAGGCGTAGGAATCTTCTGAACAACGGCAAGATGCTTGTCAAAATATGCATCATTGGTCCTGTTGATAAGATCCTCCAGTTGAGAACCTCGAAGGCCTCTGGATTTCCATGTGCCCATTATTACTTCTGATGACTCTCGTTAAGCCATGCACTCCAATCGTTGACCATGATATCCTTGTCATCAAAATAGTTGATACGCATAGCCTCGCGGCACTCTGACAGTGTCTGGTTTGTAACCTTGACAGCGTGATCTGTACCGGCCTTCAGGATATCGTATACGTCTCCGATATTCTGCTCCCACTTGGCGCGCTCAATGCGGATAGGTTCGAGCATCTCTTCCATAATCTTGAGAAGGAACTTCTTACATTTCATATCACCGAGACCGCCTCGCTGATAATGCTCCTTCATCTCGTCAAGATTCTTGTAGTCAGGAAGATACTCTGCAAACTGACTGTCATCGCGAAGGAAAGCATCAAGGTATGTAAATACCATATTGCCCTCAATGTGACCGGGATCAGCGATATTTATGTGAGTAGGGTCAGTATACATGCTCATAACCTTTGACTTTACGGATTTAGCATCATCGGAAAGGTAAATGCAGTTTCCAAGAGACTTGGACATCTTGGCTTTTCCGTCTATGCCCGGGAGTCTGCGCTGAGCAGCGTTGTCAGGTATAAGGATATCCGGCTCTACAAGAACATCACACTTATAGAGAGTGTTGAATCTGTGTGCAATCTCACGGCACTGCTCGACCATCGGCATCTGGTCCTCTCCGGCAGGGACAGTTGTGGCCTTGAAGGCAGTTATATCGGCTGTCTGGGAAACCGGATAAGTAAAGAAACCGGCAGGTAATCCTGCCTCGTTATCATCAGTATCGTTTCCATTAAATCCACGAAGCTGCATCTCTGACTTAACAGTAGGATTTCTTGACAATCTCTGCGTTGTAACGAGATTCATATAGTAGAATGTCAATGCATGCAGAGCAGGGATTGCTGACTGTATGCATATATTGGACTTGTTTGGATCAATTCCAACAGATAAATAATCAAGAGTTACTTCAATGATATTGTCACGGACCTTTTTAGGATTGGCCCAGTTATCTGTCAATGCCTGATCATCGGCAACTAATATATTGATTTCATCAAAATCACCTGAGTTCTGAAGCTCAACTCTTCTCTTGAGGGAACCGATGTAATGGCCAAGATGAAGTTTTCCGGTTGGTCTGTCTCCGGTGAGTATGATTTTCTTTTTACTGTCCTTTGCTAACATATAAGCCTCCAGTATCTAAACATATTCAGGGTGAATTATAACATATCAAAATGCATTTTTAAACAAAGATATATCCTTACTGTCTATGGAAATCACATCGAAACGACAAGGTGTATCTGATAAACTCAGATGATTCATGATGAGATAAGCTTCGGCTACCTTCCTTATGCATCTCTGTTTGTTCAGGTTGACAGCTTCATAACCGAAACCATGTTTTGGGTTTTTACGGGCTTTTACCTCGATAAAGGTCAGATACTTACCGTCCTGTGCAATAATGTCTATTTCATTTTTATGGAATCGGAAATTTCTGGATAGAATCCTGTAACCTTGGGATTTAAGATATAAGACGGCGATATCTTCTGACAGAGCGCCCTTTTCGTGATTGGCACGTCGTTTCTCGGAACGAAACATAGATATTTTAGAAAGCTTTTTAGGTTTCTCTGCCCGGGTAAAAACCTCAGGCAGAGTTTTTTGGTTTGAAGGTTTATTATCCACGTTGACTGCACCTAAACAAATTTCTTTATGAAAGAAGAACGGTGTATAGGACAGGGACCAAGCTCCTTCAGTGCTGCTATATGTGCAGCAGTGCCGTAGCCCTTGTGCTTTGCAAAGCCGTAACCCGGATACATTTCATCGTATTTTTGCATAAGGTGATCCCTTGTGACTTTGGCGATAATGCTGGCGGCTGCTATGGAAACAGATTTGGAGTCACCCTTGATGATGGAAATCTGAGGAATGTTTACATCCGGTATGGTCACAGCATCGTTAAGAAGCAGCTGAGGTCCGTCTCCAAGGCCCTTATCCTGAAGCATCTTCTGAGTATTGGCGATAGCAATACGCATAGCCTCATAGTCTGCCTGAAGTATATTTATTTCATCAATTCTTGATTCATCTACAATCCCATATCCGTAGGCTAATGCTTTTTCCTCTATCTCCGGAAGCAAGGCTTCACGACGTTTCTCACTAAGCTTTTTGGAATCGTTCAGATACAGTATCACAGCATCCTTAGGCAGTATGCAGCATGCAGCAATAACAGGTCCGGCCAGAGGTCCTCTGCCGGCTTCGTCAACACCTGCTATGAATGTATACTCCGGATGAGCGTCTTCAAATTCGTGCATAAGTTTAAGGCGTTCAAGCTCCTTCTCCAAACGTTCGCCTTTTAATTCCCGCATATAATTATCTGAAATTCGGCAATATTTAAAAGTTGCCGAATATGCCTCCTATAATTTTATTTTGATGCAGGTTACCCCTGCTTTTTTAAATGTCTGGTTAACATCTGCCTGATATAAGACAATCAATTCGTTGAAATCTCACTGTCTTCACTCTCGGCACCGGATCCCGGAGTATGCTCTAAAGTGATATTACCGAGTCTTCCGCTTCTGAAATCATCAAGTATTATTTTGGCTGTCTTGGTGTAGTCGATATTGCCACCCTTCATGATACAGCCGCGCTTTTTACCAATCTCATCAAAGACTTTGATGGCTTCTTCCACATCCTTTACGGTTTCGCCGTATCTGCTTATGAGATTATCAGGATAATATCTGACCAGATACTTAAGAAGATAAAATACCAATTCGTCAATGTTCAGAATCTGGTCATTGATGGAACCTATCAGAGCAAGGTTGAGGCCGACAATCTCTCTTTCGAACTTAGGCCAGGTGATGCCCGGAGTATCAAGTAACTGCAGACGCTTTCCTACATTGATCCATTGATTACCTCTGGTGACACCCGGCTTGTTGCCGGTCTTGGCCATGGACTTTCCGACATAGGAATTGATAAATGTTGACTTTCCGACATTTGGGATGCCAAGTACCATGGCGCGTATGGTTGGAGTTTTTATACCACGTTTGATATTTCTCTCTATGAAAGGCTTGCAGGCCTCTTCGATGAGAGGATTAAGCTTCTTGAGAGAACCTTTATTACGTGCATCTATTTCCAATGTATAAAAGCCCTTTTTGGCATAGTAAGAAGCAAATCTCTTGGTTTCATTTCTATCCGCGAGATCACCCTTATTGAGGAGAAGAATACGTGATTTTTCTTTTGCAAAGCTATCAATGTCCGGATTTCTTGAAGATTCTGGACAGCGTGCATCTATAACTTCGATGATCAGATCCACAAGTTTAAGGTCATCGCGAATATTTCGTTTTGCTTTGGCCATATGACCGGGATACCATTGAATATTCATTGAATTCTCCTTTACAATTAATAAATTAAATCTATCATTTTACAAAGCCTGATTTGCCCAGGGGCATCAGTTTAAACCAGACCTTGCCTACTATCTGAGATTTATGAACAGCGCCAACATTGATGAAACGGCTGTCCTCAGAGGAATCAGCATTATCTCCAATCAGGAAATATTCATCATCCAAAAGCTGAATGGGCTTTGCGGCAATACCTGCCAGAGCGATGTTTGGAATCTTGCTGCTTTCCAGAAGATTACCATCTATATAAATACATCCGTTCTGGATGATTATGGTTTCGCCGGGAAGCCCGACAATTCTTTTGATATTTTCGCTGGAATCACTCTTTTTGAAAACCACAATGTCCATACGCTTGGGTTTAAAAAAATCGTACTTTAAGGTATCTACAAGTACCAGATCATCAGAAGACAAAA
Organism: Oribacterium sp. UBA4274; assembly: GCA_002396005.1. Lineage (GTDB taxonomy): Bacteria > Bacillota > Clostridia > Lachnospirales > Lachnospiraceae > Oribacterium. Next base: position 45,578 of record DGVW01000104.1, on the reverse strand, counting down.
CAGGCTCCATACTATGACCGGATACCGATACTGTTATCAGGAAACTATGAACCAGAAACCATGCCAAAGCAATGATTACGATAATGTTGGTGATATGGTGTACAGCCAGTTGGATAAAGTTTTTTTCACGCATAGCATCCTCTCAAAGTCTAAAGTCCGGTACCATAAATGGGAGTTCCATATATGGTACACATAAGTTATTACGTATAATTTAATGCTACAGAGTAATAAGAAAGGGGCATCCCGTAAACGGAACACCCCCAAAGATCTTAATCAAAAACAGATTACAGTGCCTTAACCTTGGCAGCCTTACCTGTACGCTGTCTGAGATATGTAAGCTTAGCTCTTCTAACCTTACCAGCTCTTACAACCTCTACCTTCTCAACCATTGGGCTGTGAAGTGGCCATGTCTTCTCAACACCTACACCGTTAGAAGTCTTTCTAACTGTGAATGTGATTCTGTTTGAACCACCCTGAATCTTGAGAACAGTACCCTCGTAAACCTGTAATCTCTCGCGGTTACCCTCTTTGATCTTGTTGTAAACCTTAACTGTGTCACCTGTTCTGAAGCTAGGAACCTCAGCCTTAAGCTGTCCCTGCTCGATGTTCTTGATGATATCGCTGTTTGCCATTGTGTTACCTCCTAATGCTATTTGACATTCATACACGGATTTATCGTTCGGATATTCTCTCCGAAATCCTCTATAAAAGTCACATGAAAGTGACTTTAACCGTCAGCGGAATATCTCTTCTAGTCACAACTTTTGTAATCTAACATATATTTACATATAATGCAAGTACTTTTCCTGCATGAAAAAATAATGATTCAGTTTATAATCAGGCATTATATATGAAGACTTTATCATGAATTATCGTTATCTTCGAAAACTGCTTCTGCTCTTTTATGTCGTTTTCTCTTGGGCTTTTTCGGAGCAAATTCATCGGGATGAGCAGCTGCATAAGCTTCATATAAATCAGGGCGATGCTCCTTTGTCCGTTCCAGACTCATCTGATGACGCCATTCATCAACCTTTTTGTGATCTCCTGATAATAATATCTTGGGAACAACATGATCTTCAAAATTCTCCGGACGGGTATACTGAGGATATTCCAATAAACCATCTGAAAAGCTCTCGATCTCATGAGACTCATCTTTGTTAAGTACACCATGCACAAGGCGTGATATGGAATCTATCATACTGAGAGCAGGCAATTCGCCGCCTGTGAGTATATAATCACCGATTGAAACAAGCTCGACCTGCATCATTTCCAGGGCTCTCTCATCGATACCCTCATAGTGCCCGCATAAAAATAGAACATCATCCTCTTCAGCAAGCTCTTGTGCCATCTGTTGGTCAAAGGTACGTCCCAGAGGTGACATAAAAAGAACTCTGGCAGGTCGGTGCCCTATCTTATCAACGATATGTCTGTAGCAATCAATTACAGGTTGTACCTGCATAAGCATACCGGCGCCGCCACCGTATGGATAATCATCCACATGGTTGTGTGAGTCCTTTGTGTAATCACGTATGTTGAAAGCTTCGACATTCATGAGACCGGCCTGAATTGCTCTGCCGGATATACTCTCCTTGACAACATTCCGGATTAAATCCGGAAAAAGAGTCATAACGTAATAGTTTTTCATAGATCTAAAAGTCCCGGAATAAGATGAACCCTGATATAACCTTCTTCAGGTGCCTTCTCAACGATGAAAGGATCACAGTACGGAATCATGAGATCCTTGCTGTCGGTTTTGACAATCATAACATCGTTTGCTCCTGTCTCAAGAAACTCCTTGACTACTCCGAGTTCCGTTCCGTCTTCGGTCAATACCTTACATCCGATGATATCACCGATAAAATATTCTCCCTCCGCAAGAGGTATGGCATCAGCTCTGTCAACATATAGCTCACCCTTACGAAAAGGAATTACATCATCAATATTGTCGTAGTTTTTGAATTTAACAATTGCAAGATTCTTGAAAAATCTTACATTCTCTACCTCAAGCTCAGTCATGTTTTTCAGTGAACCGGATCGATCGAGCCAGACTTTCCCTAAATCATAAAATCTGTCCGGATCATCGGTTGTGGGATAAACTTTGACTTCGCCTTTGAGCCCATGGGTGGTAACCACTGTACCAACTCTAAGTTTTTCCTGCATATTTTCCCTTTAACTGCAAATACTCAGCATAGTAAAAACTATACTGAGTAATCACTCTTACTTAATATCTACGGATACCTTGACATCTGCTTTGCTTGCAGCAGCAGACATAACAGAACGGATTGCCTTTGCGATACGACCTGAACGTCCGATGACCTTACCCATATCCTGCTCGTTCACAGAAAGGGTCAGGACGATCTCGCCATCCTTGTTTTCCTCTACAACTTTTACATCGTCTGGATTCTGAACAAGGGACTTGGCAATTATTTCGAGTAATTCCTTCATTAGGTCTCCTCTCGGCGGATTAGTTGATTCCTGCTCTCTTAAGAAGCTTTGCTACAGACTCTGTTGGCTGTGCACCGTTTGAAATCCACTGCTTAGCCTTCTCAGCGTCAATATTGATCTCTGATGGCTCCTTCTTAGGATCGTATGTACCGATCTCCTCGATGAACTTACCGTTTCTTGGGGCTCTTGAATCAGCAACGATAACTCTGTAATATGGTGCGTGAATCTGTCCCATTCTTCTTAATCTGATCTTTAACATGATTTTTCTCCTATTTAAAAAACTTAATTATATATGATCAACAGTTGTTACTGTTAAATCTGTGATTGTTATAATCGCTCTGACTATAAAGAGAGCTTTATATATGGTGATGAGGCTAATGCTTAAAACGGAAACTTACCGCCGCGGCCGAAACCACCGAGATTGCCGAGGCCTCCCAAACCGCCTAAACCGCCGCGTCCATGCTTGCTGCGCATCGCGCCTCCGAACTGTTTCATCATCTTGCGCATCTGTTCAAATTGCTTAACAATACGATTGACTTCAGCTATATCAACGCCGGCACCGTTCGCAATGCGACGCTTTCTGGACGGATTTATGAGATCGGGATTGGCTCGTTCTTTGGCTGTCATTGACTGTATGATGGCACGAACCTTGCCGAGCTGTTTTTCTGTATCATCCATGTCTATGTCACCAAGACCTGAAAGTCCCGGAAGCATCTTGAGAATACCACCAAGGCCGCCAAGCTTTGTCATCTGATCCATCTGATCCATAAAATCATTGTAGTCAAACTTACCGCGTGTAAGCTTGCCCATAGACTCACGGCTCTTTTCCTCGTCGATGTTTTTTTCCACCTTCTCAATGAGAGAAAGCACATCGCCCATACCGAGGATACGTCCGGCCATACGGTCAGGATGGAACTGCTCAAGATCATCAAGCTTCTCTCCCATACCTAAATACAGGATAGGCTTGCCTGTCATGGCCTTGATTGATAATGCTGCACCGCCTCGGGTATCACCGTCACACTTTGTAAGGATGACTCCATCGATACCTACCTTGGAGGTGAATGTCTCAGCCACGTTGACAGCTTCCTGTCCGGTCATGGCATCGACTGTAAGAACTGTCCACTGAACCGGAACAGCCTTTTTGATGTTCTGAAGCTCAACCATAAGCTTCTCATCTATCTGAAGGCGACCTGCTGTATCGAGGATTACAACATTGTAATGTTTTTCCTTTGCCTCGGCTATAGCACGTCTTGCTATCTCCACAGGGTCAACCTTGTCCCCCAGTGAAAAGAAAGGAACATTGACCTTTTCTGCGTTGACTCTCAACTGATCTATAGCTGCCGGTCTGTAAATATCACATGCTACAAGTACAGGGGTTCTTCCGCTTGACTTGAACTTTCCTGCCAACTTGGCAGCTGTTGTGGTTTTACCTGCACCCTGGAGACCGACCATCATGATGACTGATATATCACCTGCCGGTTTCAAAACAATCTCAGTGGTTTCAGAACCCATCATATCAGTGAGTTCCTCGTTGACGATTTTTACAACGGTCTGAGCCGGAGTAAGGCTACTCAGGATTTCTTCACCGATAGCCTTTGCTTTGACTTTAGTGATAAAGTCCTTTACAAGCTTGAAGTTAACATCAGCCTCAAGGAGTGCCATACGTACTTCACGTAAAGCCTGATTGACATCATCCTCTGTGAGCTTGCCCTTATGACCGAGATTGGAAAATATATTGGTTAATCTGTCTGTCAGATTTTCAAACGCCATCTATGATATCTCCTGCCAGTTTCTGGATAGTTTTATCGTTAGTCTGCTCGAGGATCATAATGGCCCTCGAGCGTATATGTGTAAGTTTGGATTGAAGTCCGAGGGTTTTTTCCGTATCCTGCAATTTCTTGTCTGCTCTGCGGAAAAGCTCCTGAGCGGCCTGCCTTGAGGTGCCCATCTCCTCGCCTATCTCTGTGAAACTCATATCATCGATTATGTGGTACTCATAAACTTTTCTTTGGTTTTCATTGAGCAATCCGCCATACAGTTCATAAAGATTGCCGCGTACTACAAAATCATCCATAGAGTTCTCCTTCAAGCCTTTGCTAGTATATCATAAAAAAGGGAGCTGTCAACACTTTTTGTTGACAGCTCTCTGATGGATTTAAAAAAGTGTTGATCAATCTTCAAAAATTGAATCAACGTATTCTCTTGCGTCGAAACGTCTTAAATCAGATGCCTTTTCGCCTACACCGATGTACTTGACCGGAAGTCCCAATTCTGATTGAACAGCAAGAGCGATTCCGCCCTTGGCTGTACCGTCCATCTTGGTAAGTATTATACCTGTTACTTCGCAGGCGTCCTTAAAGATCTGTGCCTGTGACATGGCATTCTGACCTGTTGTTGCATCAAGAACTACAAGAGTTTCTCTGTATCCTTCGGCAAATTCCTTGTCGATGATACGATTGATCTTGCCCAGCTCCTGCATGAGATTCTTCTTATTGTGAAGACGTCCTGCTGTATCAATGATGAGAAGATCTGCATTTTTGGATTTGAAGGACTGTAAAGCATCAAACACTACTGCCGCCGGGTCAGAGCCTTCACGTTGTGCGATTACGTCAACATCAATACGTTTGCCCCACTCCTTTAACTGTTCGATGGCGCCTGCTCTGAAGGTGTCGGCTGCAGCAAGGATCACACGCTTTCCCTTTACCTTGAAATTGTTTGCCATCTTTCCGATAGAAGTAGTCTTGCCTACACCGTTAACTCCGATGACGGAAATGATACTTTTCTGTTTTTCGAAGTCGTAATATGAGTCGTCCACACGCATCAATTCATAAAGATAGTCCCTCAGAATCTTTTTTACTTCGCGTGTGGTATTGACTCCCTGACGATCAGCTTCTGTTCTTACGGCATCGATGATCTTCAGGGTGGTGTTAACGCCTACGTCAGACATAATCATCGCATCTTCGAGACTTTCATAAAAGTCATCGTCTGCAACCTCATTTGACTGGAAAATATTGTTTATAAGTTTTGAAAAGAAATTTGCCATAGGTTAGTCACTCCTGTAAATACCGAGAGTTCACTCCCGCTTTTTTATAAAAGTTTCAATCACATACAAAAGCCGATATTAAGGATATGATAGTCAAAAGCATATATCGGACTGTCTCAGACTACACGCTCCAACGTGTCAATCAACATTCCGCAAAAAGACAGTAGATCGGCATTTATGCTTCAAGCTGATCCTGAACAAGATCTACAGAAACAAGAGTTGATACGCCCTTTTCCTGCATAGTGATACCGAACAATCTGTCGGCATTCTCCATGGTACCTCTACGGTGAGTGATGACAATGAACTGAGTCTGTATAAGTGTGTGCAGATATTCAGCAAAACGGGTTACGTTAGAGTCATCAAGAGCCGCCTCAATCTCATCCAGAAGACAGAATGGTGAAGGCTTTAAGTTCTGGATCGCAAAAAGCAATGCAATCGCAGTCAGAGCCTTCTCTCCACCGGAAAGCTGCATCATGTTCTGAAGCTTCTTGCCGGGTGGCTCAGCTATGATGGATATGGATGTCGTAAGAACATCCGGATCCTCGGTATCAAGTACAAGTCGTCCCTGTCCACCGCCGAACAGGATCTTAAAGGTTTTGTTGAACTGCTCCTGTATAAGCTTAAAGTTCTCATTGAACTGCTTACGCATACCCTGATCCAGTTCTTCGATGATCTCATTGAGAGATTTCTCTGATTCTGTGAGGTCGAGGTACTGGTTATTGAGGAACTCATATCTTTCCGATACTTCCTTGTATTGTTCGATAGCATCAAGATTGACAGGACCGAGAGCCTTTAACTTGCCCTTTAACTGGTTAACCAGAGTTCGTACTTCATTGGTGTTCTTGTACTCGTCAGAATAACGTTTTTTCGCTTCTTCATAGGTGAGGCCATACTCATCAAACATGTATGTCGTGAGCTTTTCTATCTTCTCGTCCAGCTTTTCCTTTTTGTTCTGGACACGCATGGACTCTTTCTCCATATCCAGAAGTCTTACAGAAAGCTCATCCTTCTTTTGAAAGAAAGACTTACGTTCTTCCTGGAGTTTTGCTTTTTTCTCTTCGTCCTGAGACATTTGCGTGTTCAAAGCTTCCGCAGCGGTATCTGCATTGGCGATCAATGCCTCGAGCTCGGTGATCTTTTGATTCTTTTCAGCGAGAACGTTGTCGGAATTCTGCTGAGAATCCTCCATATTGCCCTTTTCTGCGGTTACATCTTCAAGCTCTGAATTGAGTCTGTGGAGATTCTCCGTTACGAAATCTGTACGTGTTGAAAGGGATGAATACTCGACATTGATCTGTGAAGCTATAGCCATGGTCTGTGTATTCTGTTCAAGAGTCAGCTTCTCAATCTCCTGACGATGAGCTTCGACAGAAGCTTTGGCCAGATCTCTGCGGCCTTCTGATTCGGACAGCTTGTGCCGGAGTTCCTCTACAGTCTTCTGAGATGCTGCAATCTGCTCTTCGATCTCATCCAGCTCACGTTTACGTCCCATGAGATTCGAGTTATTTCTAAAGGAACCACCGGAGATGGAACCTCCCGGATTCAACTGATCGCCCTCAAGAGTAACTATACGGAGACTCTGATGATACTTGCGCTGGATCTGCAACGCAGTTTCGATGTTGTCAACCACCAGAACTCGCCCGAGCAAGTACTCGGAAAGAGTTTTAAATCGTGAATCGAACTTTATAAGATCACAACCGAGACCTATTGCACCACGTTCAGAGGAGGCCTTCACACAGTTATCATCACGCTTTCCTCTAATGTTGGTGAGTGGCAGGAATGTGGCACGTCCATAACGATGCTGTTTCAGGTAAGCTACCATGCTCTTGGCAGTGTTCTCATCCTCTGTAACTACATTCTGGACAGAACCGCCGAGGGCAGTCTCGATGGCTGTTTCATATTCTTTCGGTACTTCGATAAGATCAGCTACAACACCAAGGATGCCGCGCTCCTGTTCACGACGATCCATGACCATCTTGACAGCATTACCATAACCCTCGTAACGTTCTGCCAGATTACGCAAGGTTTCCAATCGGTTTCTCAGGTTGTCGTGCTCGCGAGTCTTCAGATTGATTTTTTCTCTTAACTGCTGGTTTATATCTCCAAGCTTTACAACAAGCTGTGAGTCGGAAGCTATGAGCTGCTTTACTTCTTCAAGACGTGTATTTATCTTCTCTAAAGCCTTGCGCTGCTCCTCGATATTACCGAGGAAATTATCATTTTTTATATTGGTGGCCTTCTCGGATTCCTTTACGGGACGATCCTCAAGCTGAAAGTCAGGACCCATACAGGAAGAAACTGTAAGCTCTGTTTCATCCATTGTTGATCTGATCATCTCCAGATCCAGATCGATGTTTTCCATCATTTCATCTGTTCCGGCTTTATTGTCTTTGATAAAGGTTATCTGTTCCTTGATCCATTTCAACAGACTCAGGTTGTCCTCAATCTGTGAGATGCGGTCGAACATGTCTTTCTGCAGAGCATTGATGCGCTGAGTATAATGCAGAGCATTGTTCTTCTCGGTATTGATCTGCTCGTTTAAAACGTTAATCTGTCCCTGAAGGTTAGTCTTCAGAAGGTCTGACTTATTTATCTCATCCTTGGCACGGCCGAGATCCTCATCCAGAGCCTTTATCTTTTCTTCGATTTCCGTATACTTGCCGTTTAACTCATCGGACTCTTTCTTTACTGCTTCGAGATCTGCATTAACATTGCTGGCATTTTCGTTGACGGTATCGAGACCCTTCAGAGTGTCATCCATATCGCGGATGAAAAGATTTGAATCAGCATTAACGAGTTCGTCACGTATAGACAAGTACTGTCTGGCTTCATCGGACTGTTTCTTGAGAGGGCCGACCTGACGTTCCAACTCATTCAAGATATCTGTAACTCGGGTCAGATTGGCCTGCTCGTCGCTGAGCTTCTTCTCTGCCAGAGCCTTACGTCTCTTAAACTTAACGATACCTACAGCCTCGTCGAAAAGATCACGCCGTTCCTCCGGCTTTCCGGAAAGTATCTTCTCTACCTGACCCTGACCGATGATACTGTAACCGTCTTTACCTATACCTGTATCATAAAACAGTTCGTTAATGTCTTTGAGACGACATTCTGTGCCGTTTAACATGTACTCTGACTCGCCGGAACGGTACAGACGTCTTGACACAGTGACGATATCATAATCGATGTTGAGCACACGGTCTGAATTGTCCAGAGTTATAGCTACAAAAGCTGAGCTCTGTGGTCTTCGAAGCTGTGTGCCTGCAAAAATAACATCCTGCATGGAGGAACCACGCAGCTGTTTCACCTTCTGCTCACCGAGAACCCATCGAACGGCATCAGAGATATTGGACTTACCGGAGCCGTTAGGGCCAACTATACCGGTAACGCCCTTACTGAAATCAAGGACTGTCTTGTTTGCAAAGGACTTGAAGCCCTGAATCTCAATAGATTTTAAATACATATCCGGTTTCCGCCTTAATCTGCTTTAATGTCTGATAAGCAGCACCCTGCTCACCCTTTTTCTTGCTGGAACCCTCTCCTATGCCATATTCCTTGTTGTTAAGAATCGCCTGAACACGATAAAATCTATCGTGACATGGACCTGATTCTTCTATGACTTTGTATTCAAGTTCCATTTTGTTCTGAGAAACGTACTCCTGCAGAACGGTTTTGGCATCTCTGTAAAGACCTGTATTCTCGATGTCGGATAAGACAAAGGCTTTTACAAATTTTTCTGCATTTTCGTATCCACCATCCAGATACATGGCACCAATAACAGCCTCAAATGCATCGGAAACAACAGAATCCCTGTTGTTGATGCGTTCTCTGGCCTCACCCTTGCCTAAGATGATGTAATCACCAAGATTTACCTTGCGGGCAGCTTCTGCCAGTGTTGGCTCACATACCAGCGCGGCACGGACCTTGGTCATGACACCCTCCTGTATAACAGGCTTGCGATTGAAAAGAAATACACTGGATATCAGTTCCAAAACCGCATCACCCAGAAACTCCAGACGCTGATTTGAAGCCTCTTTAGGCTCACCGTTCTCGTTGCTGAATGATGGATGAGTTAATGCATGTTTCAGGAGTGCTACGTCATTGAAACGATAGCCCAGTGAATCCTGAAGCTTATCTAAATTTTCTTCCATTTATCCTCCAAAATACATGTCCGGCATAAAAGCCGGACGTTAATGATGTGTGCTTATAAAAGGAACCATAATCAATGATTATCAAATCAGTTGTTGTTTACAGCTTCCTTGATGGCATCTACGGCATCCTGTACTGTTAACATGTGCTCGGCTGCGTCGTCCGGTACAGAGATACCAAACTGTTCCTCAATAGCCATAACCACCTGAACCACATCGAGAGAATCCATCTCGAGGTCATCGATGAACTTGGCTGTTGGGGTGATTTTTTCAGCCTCAACATGAGATACTTCGTTGATTATGATCTGCTTTAATTTTTCGAATTCCATTATTTTCTCCTTTTATTCTGCAGCTTCTGCTTCAATGCTGGCTGCAATTTTGTTTACGGCATCAGCCTTGACAAAGTCATAGCATTGCTGGATGGCATGAGTTATCTCGCGTCCGTCTGTGTTTCCGTGAACCTTGACCACCAGACCCTTGAGGCCGAGTACAGGGGCTCCGCCATACTGCTTGGCATCGAACTTCTTGAGTGTGTTCTTGAGAGAACCCTTGATGAGAGCACCACCGATCAGAGAAAGCAGGCTTGACTTGATGGCTCTCTTGATTTCGGAAAGAAGCATCTTGCCGACACCCTCATACATTTTGAGGATACAGTTTCCTACAAATGCATCACAGATGATGACATCACAGGCACCGAAAGCAATGTCTCTGGCCTCGCAGGAGCCTATAAAGTTAATGTCTTTAACCTCTTTCAGGAGAGGCATGGTCTCCTTGACGAGAGCATTGCCCTTTTCCTCCTCGGCACCAACGTTGACGAGACCGACGGTAGGATTCTTGATACCTACAACTTCTTTCATATAAATAGTGCCCATCTTGGCGTACTGAACAAGCCACTCAGGCTTGGCATCGATATTGGCACCGCTGTCAAGAAGCAGGCTTACACCCTTGCTCGTTGGGATAAGTGCACCGAATGGTGGACGTGGTACTCCCTTGGCACGGCCGACGATGAGCTGTCCGCCTGCGAGAACTGCACCGCTAGATCCGGCTGAGATGAAGGCATCTGCATTACCCTCTTTGATGAAGTGCAGGGCCTTGACTATACTTGAATCCTTTTTACGGCGTATGGCGATGACCGGCGCCTCGTGAAGTGAAATTACGTCCGGGGCATCGACTATCTCGACTCTTGAGGATAATGTTTCGGCGCTTACGCCCAGTTCACCTGCTCTCGCCAGCTCTGACTTGATAGTGGCTTCAGGACCAAACAAAAAGAGCTTTGTATCAGCTGTTTTGTTCAGTGAGTCTAAAGCCCCCTTAACGATGGCGGATGGTGAATTGTCTCCGCCCATACAATCTATAGCTATTCTAACCATGTTGCTCCTATCTGAATGTCTCAGGCTCAGCCTGCAACTGTTTATGCAGCAGGCGGCATATAGACATAATCATACTTTTACATACTAAGTTAATATTCTAATATGGGTAAAGAAACGAGTCAAGTGAGGTGCGCTTTTTCGTGTTAAAGTGCGCACGCATTTTTGGTGACAGAATGTAAATATGAGAAAGCAATTAATCATACAAAAGTCCCCTATACAGGAAGTATAGAGGACTTCGTATGATTATAAAGAGAAAGTATATTATGATGACAAAATGTCACATAAAAATCACTTTTCAGCAGCGGCTGCTTCATCAACAATCTGTTTCTGAACGTCGCCCGGAGCCTGCTCGTATCTTGCAAACTCGTACTCAAAATCTCCGGCACCACCGGTCATGGATCTTAAGTCTGTGCTGTAGCCGTAGAGACTTGACATAGGCACCTCAGCCTGGATGACCTGCTTGCCCTGTCCTATGGATTCCATACCGAGAACTCTTCCGCGACGCTTTGTCATATCGCCCATGATATCGCCTGTGTTGGCATCAGGAACTGTGATCTTGATGGATGCAATAGGCTCGAGGATAACCGGCTGGCACTGCATAAACGCATCCTTAAATGCCATGTTGGCAGCAGTCTTGAACGCCATATCAGAAGAATCTACTGGATGATATGATCCGTCGAGAAGTGTAGCCTTGATACCTACTACAGGATATCCTGCAAGAGGTCCCTTCTCGGTTCCTTCCTGAATTCCCTTTTCTACTGCAGGGAAGTAGTTCTTAGGAACTGCTCCGCCGAATACCTTCTCCTCAAAGATGTAAGGAGTCTCGAGATCACCGGATGGCTCAAACTGCATGATAACATCACCGAACTGACCGTGTCCGCCGGACTGCTTCTTATATCTGCCCTGAACCTTAGCCACCTTCTTGATGGTTTCACGATATGGGAATTTAGGCTTGTCAAGTATGATGTTGACATTGTAACGCTCCTTGATCATGGAAGCTACAACCTCAAGCTGCTGATCGCCGATACCGTAGATGAGTGACTGACGGTTGTCAGGATCTGCTACGGTCTTCAATGTTTTGACTTCTTCCATCATACGTGCAAGTGCTGTTGAAAGCTTGTCTTCATCAGCCTTGTTCTCTGTACGGTATGCTTTGTAAGTATATGGCTTTGAAATCTGAGGCCCATGATAAATGATTGGGGCATTTCTGTCAGCCATAGTATCGCCTGTTGCTGTTACGGTAAGCTTGGCAACGGCACCGATATCTCCGGCCTTGAGCTCTGAAACCTCAATGTTTTCCTTGCCGCGGAGGACGTAGATCTTACTGATCTTCTCTACAGTTTCTTTGTTGACATTATATACTTCTGTATTAGGTGTTAATGTTCCTGTGCAGACCTTGAGAATAGAATATTTGCCCATAAACGGATCTGCAATAGTCTTCCATACCTTGGCTGTAAGAGTTGCATCGGAGTTGTACTTTGCTGTGAAACGCTCACCGTTGGAAGCATCTACACCGACTGTTTCGAACTCATTAGGAGCAGGGAAGTACTTGTCGATGACCTGCAGAAGAACGTTAAAGCCCTGGATGTTAATGCCTGAACCCATAAGAACAGGAACCATCTCGCAGGTCTTTACACTGCTCTTGAGTGCAGCCTGAATCTCTTCAACAGTAAACTCTTCACCGCCGAAATACTTCTCCATGAACTCGTCTGACGTTTCGGCAACGGCTTCAAGAAGTGCATTTCTTGCAATTCCGAGGTTCTTCTGAACATAATCAGGAATCTCGGCAGCCTCGTATTCGTTAAGCTTGGTGAATTTACGACCTTCCATCTTAACAACATTAACGAAGCCTACAAACTTTTCATTTTCTCTGATCGGAATCTGGAAAGGTGCAACCGAACGTCCGAAGCGCTTCTCAAGATCGAGAACAAGCTGACGGAAAGATGCATGATCATCATCCATGTTGGTTACAAAGAATAAACGAGGAATGTGGAACTTTTCACAGATATCCCATGCCTTAACTGTACCCGGTTCTATACCGGCCTTACAGTTTACAACGATGATTGCTGAATCGGCAACGGAGATGGCCTCCTCTACTTCGCCCACGAAATCGAAGTAGCCCGGAGTATCAAGTATATTTATCTTTAAATCACCGTTCTCACCCTTGTACTCTACAGGGATGGTTGACGTTGAAATAGAAAACTTTCTCTTGATTTCTTCTTTATCGAAATCTGAAACTGTGTTGCCCTCTGGGATGCTGCCCATACGGTTTGTTGTACCGGTTACGTAAGCAAGCGCCTCAGCTACAGTTGTTTTACCTGCGCCGCCATGTCCCAAGAGAACAACATTACGTATGTTGCCGGTGTCAAATACCTTCATAAGTCTTACCTCCTGTCTCTCAAACGTTGTTCACTTATGAATTTGCCCTCGGCAAGTGAATCAACGTTGCATATCTGATCACTCACGAAAAAATCGGATACGCTGTATGCATACCAAGTATGTAATATGTAATTATTTTACTAAAAAACGGGACGTAATACAAGAAATTTGGAAAATATGTATAAAGAATATAAAAAGACAATTAAGAAATAATCCCTATGGATTATTCTGAAGCGCTCAAAGCTATGAGGCTTCCTACGATTGGAAATCGTGGGCAGATATGAAAAAACCTTCGGACAAAATGCCCGAAGGTTAGCTGTGTATTATTTTTTGATAGCTGTGAAATCTGATTATTGATTAAATCTGCCTGCTGGATACTTTGCATCAGCGTATATCGTACATGTATCTTCTGAGTGTAGTGATGGCCTGCTCCTTTGCTTCCTCCTCATAGAAAGAAATGCGGAGTGCACCTTCACCGTGGTCACGGGCATTGTTTATGCCGATGTTCTTGATAGAGATACCCTTGGATGCAAGGATAACTGAAATTGTGGAGATAGCACCGACCTCATCAGCGATATCAACTGAGAAGCTGTAATCCGGTGTCAGAGCCCCCTTGTTCTTGGAATCTATAGAGTTTCTGTACTCTCTGGAACTCTCGAACATGTGAAGGATCTTCTGGTCGGAAACCTCCTTTTTGAGTGATGTGGAGATATCCTTTAGTGAATCGATATAGCTGTCCAGAAGCTCAACCAGAGGCACAGAATTTGTATCACAGATCTGCTCCCACATCTCAGGACTTGAGCTTGCGATACGGGTAATGTCTCTGAAGCCGCCTGCTGCGATGGTCTTCATCAGATGTGAATCATCATCAGAAGCCTTTACGATATTTACAAGTGAACTTGCGATGATATGCGGCAGATGTGAAACTGCAGCCACAGCCCTGTCATGACGCTCTGCAGGAACGATGATAGGTATGGCACCAAGAGAAGTTGCCACCTCTCTCAGTGTGTCCACAAGTCTCGGATTCTGGTCTGAGATCGGAGTGATGATATAGTAGGCGTTGGAGAAAAGGTAGTCTGTTGCGGCCTTATAGCCTGTCTGCTCTGAACCTGCCATAGGATGTCCTCCTATGAACTTGTCCGCAAGTCCAAGCTCAAGTGCTTTGCTGCAAACTGCGGTCTTGGTTGAACCTACATCTGTGAGAACGGCGCCGTCCTTTAAAAGTTTGCCGATACTTTCCATGTAGGAAATGTTGGTTTCTACAGGTGCACAGAGAAAGATGATATCTGCCTCTGACAGTCTCTCACTGTCAGGTGCATCCAGGACCACATTTACGATTCCGTCTTCCTGTGCTACTTCAAGGTTAGACTTATTTCTAGCGTAAGCCATGATACGCATGGCAGGGTTTTTCTTTTTAAGTCCTTTTGCTATTGAACCTCCTATGAGGCCAAAGCCTATAAAAGCTGCTGTATTCATAATTACCTTTCCTCTTTTCTCTCTTTATATCTAGACACTTTAGCACTTAAAAGTGCGAAAGTCAAGAGCAACATTAGATAAGTCAAAGTTCTGTCGGGAGGAAACACTGATATAAGCAGTGTTTCCTCAGCTCATGAGATCAAAAATACTCATCTGGTTCGACTCAGGGATATCTCCCAAAAGTCCCAGTTCACTGAACTTGTCAACGAAGCCCTTAGGACAGTGGGTTCTGTTAATGAAATCGTCCTTACTGAGATATTTGATGCCGCTCTTTCCGCCATCTTCGATGCCCTGTGCAACGGCTTCACCAAGACCGGCCATGGAAGTAAAGCTCGGCATGATCTTTTTGTCAGGCGTTATAGTGAAGTCCTTGGCCTTGGCCTTATAAATGTCAAGAGGCGCGAATTCGATGCCGCGGGCATACATTTCCTCACAGATACGCATGTCACGGAGACACACAGCCTCAGTGTTTGTAGGATGCGGAATCTTCAGGTATTCGTCTATGTAGAATCGAAGCTTATCCAGGCCGCCGCACATCTTATCGTAGTCGAAGCCGTCAGCACGGATACTGTAGTATGCCGTGTAGTACTCTATCGGGTGGAATACCTTACACCAGGCAACACGCCACGCCATCATAACGTAAGCGGCTGCATGAGCCTTAGGGAACATGTACTTGATCTTCTTGCAGGCATCTATGTACCACTGTGGTACGTCATGATCCAGCATATCCTGACACCAGCTGTCCTTAAGAGGCTTATGCTTACGGGTGGCCTCCATGATGCTGAAGGATTCTCCCGGGTCCATACCCTTATGCATGAGATATACCATGATATCGTCTCGACAACAGATGGCCTGCTGCAGAGTCGTTACTCCGTTCTTGATGAGATCCTGAGCATTGTTCAGGTAAACATCGGTACCATGTGACAGACCTGAAATTCGGATAAGATCTGAGAAATACTTCGGTTTAGTGTCCTCAACCATCTGCATGGCAAAGGAGGTTCCGAACTCAGGTATGCCGAGACAGCCAAGCTTGACACCGTGTATATCCTTTGGCTCAATGTTTAGAACTTCTGTTGACTGGAACAGGCTCATAACCTCTTTACAGTCAAGAGGGATATCCTTTACCGGATCGATGCCTATGAGATCCTGCAGACGACGAATCATAGTAGGATCATCGTGACCGAGGATATCAAGCTTCAAGAGGTTATGGTCGATCTTATGGTAGTCGAAATGCGTAGTGATGATCGGCGATGAAATATCATTAGCCGGGTGCTGAACCGGAGTAAAGGTGTTGATCTCTTCACCATGTGGCAGAACAACGATACCGCCCGGATGTTGACCCGTGGTACGGCGAATGCCTACACATCCCTGTACCAGTCTGTTTATTTCAGCTGAACGCTTCTCTATGCCCTTCTCCTCGAAGTATTTCTTTACCATGCCATAGGCTGTCTTATCTGCCAGGGTACCGATGGTTCCGGCCTTAAAGGTGTGGCCCTCTCCAAATATAACTCCGGTGTAGGCATGAGCCTTGGCCTGGTACTCGCCCGAGAAGTTAAGGTCGATATCCGGCTCCTTGTCTCCATTGAAGCCCAGGAATGTTTCGAACGGGATATCATAGCCCCAACGGTTCAGTTCCGCACCGCACTTAGGACATTTCTTTGGAGGCATATCACAGCCTGCCATACCTGAATACTGTTTTACTTCAGGTGAGTCAAAATCATACCAGAAGCAATCAGGGCATACATAGTGCGGACTCAGAGGATTAACCTCTGTAATATGTGACATGGTGGCAACAAAGGATGATCCAACTGATCCTCTGGAGCCTACCAGGTATCCGTCTTCATTGGACTTGTCAACCAGTTTCTGGGCGATGATGTACATAACAGAGTATCCATTTGAGATGATGGAGTTAAGCTCTGTTTCCAGTCGGTCAGACACTATCTTCGGCAGATCAGGGCCATACATCCTGTGGGCGGTCTCATAGCAGATTTCTCTCAGGGTTTCGTCTGATTTGTCGATGACCGGCGGACACTTGTCAGGACGTACAGGCTTTATAGGATCACACATATCTGCAATCATGTTTGTATTGTCAATGACTATCTCGTGGGCTCTTTGAGGCTCGAGATAATCAAATTCCTTCAGCATCTCATCTGTGGATCGGAAGTACAGCTTTGCATCACTTTCCTCCTCTTCAAAACCGCGTCCTGCCTGAATGATGGTTCGATAGATGTCATCTTCCTCATTTATATAATGTGAATCGCAGGTGGCACATACAGGCTTTCCAAGCTGATCTGCAAGAGAAATGATCTTCAGGTTATAGTTTATGAGATCCTGTCTGGTTTCAGCTGTATATTTGTCACTTCCCAGCATGAAACTGTTGTTGCCGAGAGGCTGCACCTCAAGATAATCATAGAAGGATGCGATATTTAAAAGCTGTGTATCATCCACTCCACGGATCATACTCTGGAACACTTCGCCCATAACGCAGGCACTTCCGATTATCAGACCTTCTCTATGCTCACGCAGAAAAGATTTAGGTATTCTGGGTCTTGATTTGAAATATTTTAAATGACTTTCCGAAACCAGACGATAGAGGTTTATACGGCCTATATCATTTTTTGCAAGAAGAACGATATGGTACATCGGCAGCTTCATTACATTGGCAGCATGATCGAACTCCAGAGAATCAATCTCTGATAGTTTTGTGCAGCCACGCTGCTTAACCATTTCTATCTCCTTGATATAGATTTTCGCAGTACAACCGGCATCATCTACCGCACGGTGATGATGCTCGAGGGAAACATTAAGCTCCTTTGCGACAGTATCAAGTTTATATCTGTTAAGCTGCGGCAGCAGCAGGCGGCTGAGACTTACTGTGTCTATGATGGTTGGCTCATAGGAAAGTCCCAGACGCTTGGCATTCTTGCCTATAAAGCCTGTATCGAAGGAAGCATTGTGGGCTACGATGACAGCATCTCCGCACCACTCCAGGAACTTTGGCAGCACAACTTCTATAGGATCGGCGTCCATAACCATGGAATCATCGATTGAGGTGAGCTGTGTGATACGGAAAGGTATAGGTACTCCCGGGTTAACAAAAACATCCATGCGATCGATGATCTCGTTGTTGTGAAGCTTGACGGCACCGATTTCGATGATGTGATCTGTGTCGGCACTGAAACCGGTGGTTTCGATATCAAAAACTACAGTATCGTGTGTGAGGTCCTGGTCTTTATCATTGACCACTATAGTTTCAAGGTCATCTACAAGATATCCTTCACAGCCGTAGATCAGCTTGAAATCCTTGTCATGCCCTATCTTTTTCAGATAGAGGTTGGCATCCGGGAAAGCCTGAACTACACCGTGATCAGTGATGGCCATAGCTTTCATACCGAAAGAGATAGCGGTATCGATGTAGTCATTAACATCTGAAACTGCATCCATATCCGACATTTTTGTATGCAGGTGAAGCTCTACGCGCTTTTCAGGATAATTATCCACGCGCTTAGAACGGTTGAACTGATGCTTCAGTATACCGTCTATGAAGCTCATCTCCACCTGTTTGTCAAAGGCGTCAAAGGATACAGTGCCCTTTATGAGCATGCTGGTGCCGGCTTTTATGAAAGCATTGGCAAGCTCCATATCCTCATCCTCTACGAAGATTTTACAGGTTATGGAATCTGTGTAGTCTGTTACATCAAACTTCAGGATATTCTTACCAGTTTTAGTATGAACAGGGTCATACACAAGGAAGATGGTTCCGGCGATTATGATATTGCCCGAACCTGCATCCACATCCTTAAGCTCGACAGTATCACCCTCAAAGTATTTACCATACAGGACTTCGGCATTTTCAGACATCTTAAACGCACGTTTCTTACGCTGGAACTGATTGTTTCCGCCGAAACGGCTGCTGCCTGACGGAGAGCCTCCAAACTGAGATGCTGCAGATTGAGATTGATTTTTGCTCTCCTGAGGAACTGAACTTTTGCCGGACATGGCAGCAAGCTCTGCTTCCATGCGGGCATTTTGCGCTTCGAGAGCGGCATGTGCTGCGTCATGATTGTTCCCACCGGCTGCAATATCCATTCCTGCGAGGTTAAAGGCATCACTGCCTCTCATGAAGCCCTCTTCCTGCTGCATTCTGGCACGTCTCTGCCTTGACTGGTCTGTATCACCTCTGAGTTCAGGCGGGATATAGTTGCGATCCAGATTCGGCATTTCCTCACGCTTTTTATCTTCATACAGCATGTTTAGGTCAAAAGCGATTGAGCAGCGGTCTTCAAACAATCTCTTAAGAACATGAAGGAGGTCCTTGCTTGCTTCTTTGTAGAGATGAGAGTTGGTGACGGTAAGATCCAGAGTATCATCGTCCTTCCAGGCGATTTTTCCTGTGGTCATCATGTTGTAGAGGACTATGTTATAGTTTTTTAGCTCAGTCAGGATACTGTCTTTATATAAATCATAAAGTGTTCTCGCATTGTATTGAGAACTCAGATGGAAGCTTTCGGAAATCCTGACAGTTATCTGTTTGCGGCCGAAAAGCTGATCCTTGATGGACTTCTCCATGCGGAAAACAGTCTTTTTGTCGATTAGATGTGAGCTTGTTATATAAATGCGTATAAGCTTATGATCTTTTGAAATGGTGACTCTTGTTACATATGTGTCGCGGAAAAGACCTTCCAGTTCACCATCTACTTCCAATGTTTCAAATACTTCAAAAAATTTTTTCATTCTAATGTCTTAATGTTATACCGCCCTCGCCTTACGCGGTCTCTGCAGTATAACCCCTTTTATTCCAATAAACCCCGCGGAAAAGATGGTGCCTTTACGCGGGGAAGATTCTGTGGTCATATGTTGTGAATTCATAAGTGATTCATACTGATGATAACCACTTATTACATTTTTTCTATTTCAGATCTGAGTGTGTCAAGAAGCTCTGCCTCCGGAACCTTGCGGATGATCTCTCCCTTTTTGATGAGGAGTCCCTCACCCTTTCCGCCGGCAATGCCGATATCAGCTTCTTTGGCCTCTCCCGGTCCGTTGACTACACAACCCATGACTGCAACCTTCAGGTTCTTCTTGTCATCATACTCTTCTACCAGAGTCTGAACCTGATTGGCAAGTCCTATAAGGTCAATGTTGGTTCTTCCGCATGTAGGACAGGATACAACCTCGATTCCTCCGGTTCTGAGTCCCAATGTACGGAGAATAAGCTTTGCGGATTTTATCTCTTCCACAGGATCGGCACTGAGAGAAACTCGGATGGTATTTCCGATTCCCTGTCCGAGTATCATACCAAGTCCTATCGCAGACTTAATGTTTCCGGACCACACTGTACCTGACTCTGTGATACCAACATGAAGCGGATGTGTAGTCTTATCCGCAATAAGCTCGTGAGCTCTTGCACACATGAGTACATCCGATGACTTGATGGAGATAACGATATTGTCATACCCCATATTCTCGATGAGATGAACCTTATCAAGAGCTGACTCCACGATGCCTTCTGCAGTAACGTGGCCGCCGTATTTCTCAATGAGTTCCTTTTCCAGAGAACCTGAATTGACACCAACACGTATAGGAACATTATGTGATTTTGCACAGTCTACAACGGCCTGTATCTTCTCGGTAGAGCCGATGTTTCCCGGATTGATACGTATCTTATCGGCGCCGTTTTCGATAGCGGCGATAGCCATGCGGTAGTCAAAATGAATATCTGCAACAATAGGTATGTGAACCTGCTGCTTTATCTCTTTTAGAGCCAGAGCAGCTTCTTTTGTAGGCACAGTACATCTTATGATCTCACATCCTGCACGCTCAAGACGCAAAATCTGTTCAACTGTGGCCGCTACATCCTCAGTTTTGGTATTGCACATAGACTGGATGGCAACTGGATTATTACCACCAATTTTAACATTTCCGATTGAAACAACTTTTGTATTTTCTCTAGGTAACACTTTAAACTTTAACCTCCAAGCATTGACGCATATGCGCCAGAAATAACATTCCAGATATCGTTAGACAGGATCAGAGCCATAAGTGCCAGGAGCGCAGTCATACCGACCTGGTTTATGCGTTCTTCAATCTTAGGATCCAACCGCCGTTTTGATATCATCTCAAAAAGTATAAATATAAGACGTCCGCCATCAAGTGCCGGTACAGGCAGCAGATTCATGATTCCGAGATTTGAGGAAAGCATGATAAGAAGTTCCAAAAGTACAATGAATGCATTGAGGAAACCGTACTTTGAAGACTGTTCTACAGTGGAACTCATCACTGTCACTGCGCCAACAGGCCCCATTACTTCATTTCTGTGGACTTTGCCCTTGGAAATAAGGACAAAACTCTGTATAACGATGGACATATTATATCGCACTTCGTAAAAAGTATCGGTTAAAAATTCTTTCAGATTTGTGGCTGCCATCCTTCCGCCGTAGAAACTCAAACCCAGTCTGTATTTCATTGCCGTTTCATCATAGTATGTATTGAAGGTGATGGTATGTTTCTGTCCATCACGGATGACAACTGCATCAAGAGCTGTGTGCTCAGTGAAATCATCAGAATTAACATAAAGCCATACAAAGATGTCGCGATATCCCGGAGTCATGGCGAGGTGTTTGCCATGATAGCCTATATACATGAGATTGTCGCCCTCCTCAAAACCGGCTGCAGCAGCCGGGCTGTTCTCGGCAGTTCCCATTACATACAGATTGTCAAAGCCGCAGAAGAAAACAACAATGCCGGCGAAGACAGCAGCTATCAAAAAATTGTTTAAAACACCTGCAATACATATAAAAAACCTTTGCCAGGCTTTTTTATTCTGGAAATTATACTCCGGAATCTCAGATTTACGGAATCTGACACCATCATAATCAATCCATGGGTCTAAAGTATGGGCATAGGTGTCTGATGCGGAAATTTTGACTGTATCAGGATCTAAATCAGAGGTTATGCCCTCATCTTCAGAAGAAACCACTTCTGTTCCTGTGGCAGTGGAAAAATCACCGGAGCCTGCGGAATCTTCACCAAGCATGGCACAGCTTCCGCCCAAAGGCAGAAGCTTGATGGAATATCTTGTCCTTCCGATAACACGGCTCAGGATACGAGGCCCCATGCCGATGGAAAACTCAAGGACACCGACGTGGCAGAGCTTTGCTGCCACGAAGTGTCCAAGTTCATGAAAGAATATTAAAAAACCTAATCCTAATATCGCTACGATAATACTCAAATCATATCTCCTGTTTAACGAACAATCTTTGAATTCGTTTTAACGTAATCACGAGCCCATTTCTCAATAGAGAGAATTTCCCGAAGAGTAGGCGCTTCTATAACTTGACCTTCATGAGCGTCCATGGCCTCTTCGATAACATCGGCAATCTCCAGAAAATCTATACGATCCTCAAGGAACATGGCAACAGCTTCTTCATTTGCAGCATTGTATACAGTTGGCATGGAACCACCGGTTCTTCCGGCTCTGTACCCGAGGGCAAGTCCCTTGAAGGTGTCCATATCAGGGTCTTCAAAAGTGATTTTACCGAGTGCAGCAAGATCCAGACGCTTATCCTCCGGAAGTGCTCTTCTGTCAGGTGCGTAAAGGGCATACTCAATAGGGATACGCATATCGGGAAGACCCAACTGAGCTTTTACAGAACCGTCAACATACTGTACTGCAGAATGAACTATAGATTGAGGCTGTACAACTACCTTTATCATGTCTACGGGTACATCAAAAAGCCAATGAGCTTCAAGAACTTCAAGCCCCTTATTTACCATTGTAGAGGAATCTATGGTTATTTTTCTGCCCATTGCCCAGTTAGGATGCTTCAGTGCATCCTCTTTGGTTTTACCCTTAAGTTCATCGCGTTTTCTGCCTCTGAACGGACCGCCTGAGGCTGTAAGCAAGATCTGCTCGATACGATTATGAGGTTCTCCTGTAAGAGATTGCCAGATAGCACTGTGTTCTGAGTCGATAGGCTTTATCTCTATACCGCATTTCTCTGCAAGAGGCATGATGATGTGCCCTGCACATACCAGAGTTTCCTTGTTGGCAAGAGCTACCTGCTTATGGGCCTTGAGAGCTGCGATAGTAGGCTGTATACCTATCATACCAACTACAGACACCACTACTTCATCACAGCTGTCCATAGTTGCTATCTCAATAAGACCGTCCATGCCTGACAGGACCTTTACAGGTAAGCCGTATCCTTTGAATGTCTCGGCCTTTTTCTCGTCATAAATACATACGGTTTCCGGGTGAAGTTCCTCTACCTGCTCTTTGAGCTTATCAATGGAACCGTAAACAGCGAGACCGGTTACAGTGATTTCCGGATCTCCTTTAATTACATCTATAGTTTGTGTTCCGATGGATCCTGTAGATCCAAGAATTACTAATCGTCTCATAAAAAATCTCCATTCCGTCGCCTCCGGTCAGAGGCACGATAGCAATGAAAGTTTGCATCATAACTAGCCTTGCTTAAACTTATTACATGCTTATACTGACAGAAATGTCAGAGCGAAATAAACTGCAGGAGCCGTAAAGATTATAGAATCAAATCTGTCCATGATACCGCCGTGACCGGGAATCAAAGTTCCGTAATCTTTTACTTCATAGTCACGCTTTATGCCTGAAGCAGTAAGGTCGCCGACCATGGAAATAAGAGCTCCTATGCTGCATGCAACTGCACAGGTTATGCCGGGATTGGCAATGAAGGCAAATTTATTTCTGAAAATAAAAGCATATATAAATCCGAGTATTGCGGCACCCAAAACACCTCCGACAGCACCTTCGATTGTTTTTTTAGGGCTTAGGATGGGTGTCATCTTGTGTTTCCCTATCAGCATACCCGTACAATAGGCACATGTATCAGAGCCCCAGCTTGCCAGGAAAATGAGCCAGACAAGGTATGAGCCGTCAAGCATCACTCTGGTCTGATAGAGATAACTCATCATGATACCTGCATAGCAGACACACATAAAGGCTTTGGCTACAGCGGATATTTTGTAAGTTGGATAAGTTATTACATAAAAGGCCATCAGAGCCATAAGACTTAAAACGACCATAAGTGTAAAGTATTCGTTTATATTGAACCAGACCAATATATAATACGCAATGTTTGTCAGATATCCGACAAAACCAAGGGATCGTTTTTCTATACCGAAAACTCTGTATAGTTCAAAAAGTCCTACCATGGATATGAAAAATGTAAGTAGAAAAAGAGGCAGGCCACCCATCGGAACAAATAATACTGCAAGAATCACCAGTATGATGCCGCTGATAAGGCGGGTGACAAATGAACTCATTTTTTTTTCATTATGATCTTTTTTGATATTATCTAATTCTGCCATTATTGCTTATCCTAGTTATATACATAGTAAATACAGGCTCCTTTTCTATGTAAAAAGAAGCCTGTAAAAAAATTATTTCTTTAATCTGCCACCAAATCGTCGCTCTCGACTGTTGAAGTTATCGATAGCCTTAAGCAGTTCATCTTTGTTGAAATCAGGCCACAATACAGGTGTTATGTAGTATTCTGCATAGGCACTCTGCCATAATAGATAGTTCGATACACGGAACTCACCTGAGGTACGGATAACGAGATCCGGATCCGGCATACCGGCTGTATCAAGGTAAGCTGTAAAATCCTGTTCTGTAAGGGCATTTATATCATCAATGCTCTTACCGGACTGTAAAGCTTCTATCGTATATTTTTTGACAGCCCTGACTATTTCATCTCTGGAACCGTAATTTACTGCAAAAACAAAAGTCATTCCGGTATTCTGACTGGTCTCATTCTCCAGCTTCTCAATACCTTCACGGATATCCGGAGCAAAACGACTGCGTTCTCCGATCATACGGGCACGTACGTTATGTTCGTTGGCAACCTTTATGAGCTTTACCATATATAAACGGAAAAGCTTCATAAGTGCACCGACTTCTTCCTCGGATCTCTTCCAGTTTTCAGTAGAAAATCCATAGACGGTCAGGTACTTGACGCCAAGCCTTGCACAGTCTGCAACTATGGTTTCGAGAGTCTCACAACCCTGCTTGTGTCCCATGGCTCTGGGAAGTCCTTTTCTCTCTGCCCATCGTCCGTTGCCATCAAGTATGATTGCGATATGTGCAGGGATATTGCGCCCCTCGTTATTAATGATATCGTTTTTGTTTTCCATATTATACAGTAAGAAGTTCCTTGTTCTTGGCCTCTACAGACTTGTCGATCTTCTCGCACATATGATCTGTGAGCTCCTGAATATCCTTTGTTGCACGTGTAAGATCATCCTCTGTCATCTCTGATGACTTCTCCAGCTTCTTGGCGAGATCCATGGCATCACGGCGAATGTTTCTGATGGCAATCTTAGCCTCCTCGCCCTTCTTCTTAACGTCCTTAGTAAGCTCCTTACGGCGCTCCTCAGTGAGTTCAGGGAAAACGAGACGTACAACAGTACCATCATTTGTAGGATTGATACCGAGTTCTGACATATTGATGGCTTTCTCAATCTCTTTTAACATTGACTTGTCCCAAGGCTGGATCTGGATAAGACGTGCTTCAGGAACAGAAACATTACCAACCTGCTGAATAGGGGTTGGTGTACCATAGTAATCAACCATGATACGGTCAAGAACATGAGGGTTGGCACGACCTGCACGGATAGTTGCAAGCTCAGCCATCAGATTGTCGTGAGTCTTGTGCATCTTTTCGATATAAATAGTAAATTGATCATCCATAATAATAGTCCTCCGTTATTATAATCCGGATAATCTCCGGAAAGGTTTGGGTTTCTTTTGTATTAATTACTATTAGGTTTTGCTTACACCGTTAGTAAATCCTTGTGTACACTAAACAAAGTATATACATATGTAAAATATGTAATAAATGTACTGAATTTAGATAGCAACGTCTCAAGTAATATATCACGCAGTAACACGTGTACCGTTGATTCTGCCTTTTAACGCATTGGAGATGCCATTCTCTTCGTTCAGTGAGAAAATAGCCAAAGGCATGTGATTTTCCATACATATTACAGAAGCGGCAAGGTCTATAACACAGAGACGCTTGTCAACGACTTCCTGTATAGAAAGTTCGTCATACTTTTTGGCGTCTGGATTCAGCTTAGGGTCTGAATCATAAACACCGTCGATTGCCTTGGCAAGTAATATCTCGTCACACTCAAGTTCAACAGCACGCAAAACAACTCCTGTGTCTGTTGAGAAGTAAGGATGGCCTGTTCCACCTGCGCAGAAAACTACAGTTCCTTCTGCCATAGCCTGTAAAGCCTTGTCTTTGTTGAAGAGTTCAGCCATATCACCAATCTGAATGGATGACATGACCATAGTCTTCATACCCTGTGTACGGAAGATCTCTGATACGTAGATACAGTTCATAACAGTAGCAAGTATACCTACCTGATCAGCCTTATAACGATCCACAGCCTCTGACTGACGACCTCTCCAGAAGTTGCCTCCACCGATGACGATGGCAATCTGAACTCCTGCATCAACTGCAGACTTAACTTCCTGTGCAACTTCTCTGATGGTATCATCATCAAATCCAAAATGTTTTTCCCCGGCAAGTGCTTCTCCGGAAAGCTTAAGCATAACTCTGCGTTTATCTGACATAAAAAATAATCTCCATTTTCAAGTATGTTTGAATTAAGGCTAATTTTAGCACAATAAAATGTTAGGGGCAACAATACTGTATTAATGAAAAAAGTACATCAGGGATGGACACTCAAGTGTCCAATCCATGATGTACTTTTTGAATGGAATGTTATTTCCGCCGCCATGAAAGCCGAATTCTGGTCGGGGAGCCACGTGCTGTAAATTACTCAAGTGAGCCGTACATGAAGTACCAGTAACCATATGGTGAATGCCATGTACCCTTGAGATTTGGCTTCTGGAGCCAGAACTCGTTGTAGTATGCGATAGGAGCCATAGCAGCGTCCTTAAGGAGAACCTGCTCTGCCTGATGGAGAAGATCATAGTGCTCGTTAACGTCAGTTGTATTTCTTGCATCATCAATAAGCTTATCGAATTCTGCTGATGAATACTTACCATCGTTGTTGCCGTTTGTTGTCTCGAGAAGGTTGATCATGTTTGAAGGATCATCCCAGTCATATACCCAACCATTACGTGCAACATCGAAATTACCTGATCTACGGTCTGCTGTAACAGTCTTCCATTCCTGGATGTTTACATTCATTGTCAGACCAAGCTCACCCCAAGCTGACTGGAGATACTCAGCAACTGCCTTGTGATAACCGGAATCATTGGTGAGGTAGTCAAATGCAGGGAAACCTTCGCCGTTTGGATAGCCTGCTTCAGCAAGAAGCTCCTTGGCCTTTTCAAGGTTTGCATCGTAGTTTTCGATATCAAAGTGATCTCCGTACTTTTCCTTGGTTACATCCTCGTAAGAAGATCCCTCGGCAGCGTCAGAAACACCAGCACCTACGAAATTGGTAGCAGGTGAATAAGTTCCCTGCATGATGGTCTCTGCAACATACTTACGATCGATGGCAAGTGAAAGTGCCTCACGTACCTTGGCATCATCGAAAGGAGCCTTCTGTGTATTGAAAGTAACATAGTAAGTTCCCATGAGAGGTTCAACATGGAACTCTTCATTGCCTTCAAGAGTAGGAATCTCCTCTGTAGGAACATCCTTTATGATGTCAAGTTCGCCCTGATTGTATGCTGTATAAGATGTGTTTGCATCCTCTATGAGATGCCATACGATCTTATCGAAAGTGATGTGTTCTGCATCCCAATAGTATGGGTTCTTCTCAAATACTATCTGAGAACCATCTGTGAATTCAGTCATATAGTATGGACCATCTGTGATATAGGTAGCAGGATCTGTAGCCCAGCTGTCTCCTGCAGCTTCGATAGTTGCCTGCTGTACAGGAACCATAACTGCAAATGCAGCAATCTTGTCGAAGTAAACGCAAGGGCTTGAAAGATGAACAACAAAGGTGTTGTCATCAGGAGCTTCTACCTGAAGTGCATCGATGTTTCCCTGTGATGCTTCCTCATAACCCGCAACGATATTGAGAAGGTCATAGCCATACGGTGCTGCTGTATTTGGATCAGCAACTCTCTTCCAGGAGTAAACAAAGTCGTTTGCTGTAAGGGCGCTTCCGTCTGACCACTTGAGATCAGGTCTTAAATGGAAGGTCCATGTGAGACCATCTTCAGACTGTTCCCAGCTTTCAGCGAGACCACCTACGATATCGTTGTTCTGATCAAACTTGAGAAGACCTTCAAATGCGTGGATGATCATGTTAGAGCCATCAGATGCGGAATTAAGTGCCGGATCTATAGTCTCCGGAGATGGACCTCTCTGTACATTAAGTACCTTCTCTTCGTCAGATGACTCTGAAGCATTGGCTGATCCGGTTGCCTCAGGAGCCGCATTTGAAGAGCAGCCGGCAAGTAAAAGTGTTGCAGATACTGCAGCTGCAACCATAGCTGTAATTTTTTTTCTCATAATATTCCTCCTTGAGATAAATGTTTTGTTAGATCCAGGTGATGACAAGCAGCATAGTGACCTGGTTTAACTTCATTGAATTCCGGTTTTTTCTGCGCACAGATCTCATCAGCATAAGGACATCTCGTGCGGAACGGACATCCTGATGGCGGATTTACCGGAGAAGGTACATCACCGTTCAGAATGATTCTCTTGGATGCTCTTGCTGTATTCGGATCTGCTATAGGTATGGCAGAAATAAGTGACTTTGTATATGGGTGCATAGGATGGAAAATGAGCTCATCAGAGTCCGCAAGCTCTACCATGTGTCCCAGATACATAACACCGATTCTGTTGGAAATATGATTAACTATAGAAAGGTCATGGGCGATAAAAAGATATGTAAGCCCCATCTTTTTCTGGAGATCCTCAAACATATTTACAACCTGAGCCTGAATAGAAACATCAAGTGCAGAAACCGGCTCGTCACAAACTATGAACTGAGGATTAACTGCCAGTGCACGTGCAATACCGATACGCTGACGCTGTCCTCCTGAGAACTCGTGAGGATAACGGTTTGCGTGCTCACTGTTGAGTCCAACGGTTGAAAGAAGCTCTAGTATCCTCTCTCTGCGCTCTGCCTTTGTCTTGTAAAGTTTATGTATATCAAGAGCTTCGCCTACGATATCACCAACTGTCATACGAGGATCAAGTGATGCATATGGGTCTTGGAATACGATCTGCATCTTACGACGGTAAGGAAGCATATCAGCCTTGATTTTGTTCTCTGAGTCAAATATTACATTTCCATCATATACGATTTTTCCTGAAGTAGGCTCTGTAAGTCTCAGGATGGAGCGGCCTGTTGTTGTCTTTCCGCAGCCTGATTCACCAACGAGACCGAAGGTCTCACCTTTCTTTATAAAGAAGCTGACATCATCAACAGCTTTTACAAATTTGTTTGTTCCTGCCACAGGGAAATACTGTTTGAGGTGGGATACTTCAAGTAGGATATCATCTTTGTTCATCAGTTTTCACCTCCTGCATCTAATGTCTCCTTGATGACAACACCATTACCATCTGTGTATACAGTGTGATTTCCTTTTTCAAAATCCTCCTTCTGCTGAAGCCAGCATCTTGAGTAATGAATGCCATCATAGTTGTTTCTTAATGGCTTTTTATCGAGGCATATCTTCATGCAGTTTTTACATCTTGGAGCAAAACCGCAACCCTTTGGAGGATTAAGCAGATCTACAGGCTGTCCTTCGATAGGTACCAGTCTTTCGTACTCTTTTTCTGC
This sequence comes from Oribacterium sp. UBA4274, assembly GCA_002396005.1. GTDB lineage: Bacteria > Bacillota > Clostridia > Lachnospirales > Lachnospiraceae > Oribacterium. The sequence continues at coordinate 15,957 of DGVW01000104.1, read as the reverse complement.
CAGGTTTGGAATGGATTTAAGCAGTCCCTTTGTATATTCGTGCTTAGGATTATAGAAGATGTCGTCTGTAGTTCCGTATTCAACGATTTCTCCGGCGTACATTACTGCAATATAATCGCACATGCTTGCTACTACGCCGAGGTCATGAGTTATCATGATGATACCCATACCAAGCTTCTTTTTGAGATCCTGCATAAGATCAAGAATCTGAGCCTGTATGGTAACATCAAGAGCTGTTGTAGGCTCATCGGCAATAAGGAGTTTAGGCTCGCAGGCAAGAGCCATGGCGATCATGATACGTTGACGCATGCCGCCTGACAGTTCATGAGGGAACTGTTTCAGACGTTTCTCAGGCTCATTGATACCTACCAGATCAAGAAGCTCTTTAGCTCTTTTAGTAGCTTCTTTTCCCTTCTTATCTGTGTGAAGCTTTATAGCTTCCTCAAGCTGGTTTCCTATTGTCCATACAGGATTGAGGGATGTCATAGGGTCCTGGAAAATGATTGACACTTCCTGACCTCTGATCTTTCTCAGTTCATTCTCTGTCATCTGGTCAATTCGATGATTGTTGAACTCAACTGAACCGCCCATGATCTTTCCATTCTCGGCGGTAAGCCCCATGATGGAGTAAGCCGTAACGGATTTACCAGAACCTGACTCTCCTACGATTCCGAGAACCTCGCCTTCTTTCATCTGAATGGTAACATCATTTAAGGTCTTGACCTCACCTGCAGGTGTGAAGAAGGAAAGACGTTCATGTTGTATATTTACTAAATATTCTGATTCTGCCATGTTAAACTCCTTACTTCTGCTTCATCTTTGGATCGAAAGCATCACGAAGTCCGTCACCTAAAAGATTGAAGCTCAGGATAATGATAAAAATAAGCGCAGCAGGTGCGAAAAGCTTTTCCGGATAAGTCTGGAAACCATTGAGTGCAGCACTTGCAAGGGATCCTAGTGAAGGCATCGGAGCCTGCACACCAAGACCAAGGAAACTGAGGAAAGACTCAGTGAATATTGAACTTGGGATCTGAAGAGTTGTTGTAACTATAAGTGTTCCAAGACAGTTTGTGATGAGATGTTTTCCGATGATACGTTTGTCATCTGCTCCAAGTGCCTTTGCTGCAGTAACGTACTCAGACTGTTTGAGAACCATGATCTGTGAACGAACGATACGTGCCATACCAACCCAATAAAGCAGGGCAAATACTATGAACATGGAAATCATATTTGGTCCAAGCTTCTGTATCCATCCGAATCCCGGGGTTTCGCCGAGCTTCTCCAGAGGGAATTTAAGCGTCTGGGCAAGAAGGATGATGATAAGCACATCAGGTACTGTGTAGATGATATCTACTACACGCATCATGATCATATCAACCATGCCGCCGAAGTAACCTGCTATAGCACCGTAAACCGAACCAATTGCAAGGATGAGGATAGATGCTACAATTCCGACTGTCATGGATACTCTTCCACCAACGAGAACACGAATCATATAATCACGACCGTTCTGGTCTGTTCCCAGTATATGTGGGAAGATGTTTTCGCCGGCAGCAATTTTCTGCTGTTCCATCTTTGAAAAAGCCATTGGGGCAAGTCTTTCTGATCCCTTGAGCTGTTCCTCGTATCCATATGGATAAAACATCGGAACTATGTAGCAGAAAAACATGATGATGAGCACTATGGTAAGTGCAGTCATAGCAATTTTGTTTTTGCGGAAACGCTGTATACCATCTTTAAAGAAACTAACAGACTCGCGCATAACATTTAGAGACTGCTTCTCCTCCGATGAGGCAGGAGCAAAGTCGTCAACATTGAGCTGCAGGCTCAATGGATTTTTTGATTTATTTTCAGACATATGTGAACCTTTCCTTTCAGTTATTTGTCCCGTTCAAGTTAAGTTTTATCTTAAGGACGTGACATTTGATCACTTAAGTTTGATACGTGGATCGATGATTGCGTAAAGTATATCTACAACAACGTTCATGCAGATAACGAAAACTGCCAGGAATATGGTGGTTCCCATGATCATAGGATAGTCACGGGATGTGATGGCTCCAACGAATTCAGAACCAAGTCCCGGGATGTTGAAGATCTTTTCAATGATAAAGGATCCTGTCATAAGTGATGCGAGCAAAGGTCCAAGGTATGTAACTACAGGAAGTATGGCATTACGCATTGCATGCTTAAAGATGATGAAAAATGGGCTGACACCCTTCGCTCTTGCTGTTTTCATATAATCCTGTCCGATGACGTCAAGCATGGATGAACGCATGAGACGTGCGATGTAGAAGGTCGGATACAAAGCAAGGGCGATAACCGGCATGATATAGCTCGGTGCGCTGTTGAGTCCAAGAGAAGGAAGTAATTTAAGCTTTGTTGTAAACACATACATAAGCAGTGTTGATGACAGGAATGAAGGAATGGCGATTCCTGCTGTTGAAAGAACAACAAGTATATTATCTACAAGTTTTCCCTTGTTGAAGGCTGCAACGGAACCTAAAGGTACTCCGATAAATACAGCAACAATAAGTGCAAGTCCGCCAAGTCTTGCTGATACAGGGAACTTTCCTGTGATGATATCTGAAACTGTACGTCCTCTCTTCTTGAGAGAAAGACCTAAATCACCATGTATGAGTCCATTCATATATGTGATGTATTGTTGTGGCAGCGGCTTGTCGAGACCATACTTTGCTTCCATCGCAGCCTGCGCCTGTGGTGTTACAGCCTTTTCTGCAAGGAATGGGCCACCAGGGACCATATTCATAACGCAAAAGGTCAAAGTAGCGACAAGGAATGCCGTTATCACAGCCATAAAAACTCTCTTTGCTATGTATTTTGGCATAATTAAATCCTCCTTGATATATAAACATAATGAGAAATATACATGAAAGTTATCAGCGTTTCAAGTAGAAAATTTGCATGATTTAAAGTTGCAAAGTGATAAAGATGCAAACTTGTTTGTGTGCAGTAGACAAACTTTTGTCCACTGTACGCGGATATTGATTTTATTAAAATATTAAATTGTATACTTAAAAAAACAAAAAGACCTTATCGCATAATTAAACGAAAAGGTCTCTGATAAATCAGTTATGGAATAGTTTTGAAGTCTGGTACTGTGGCTCGCAGGTCACATTTACACCAAGTTTTTTGAAGGTACGTGCATCAACCTCGGAAAGGATAACTGAACTGTGTACCTCACAACCCTTAAGCTTCTCCAATTGCTGCATTGCAATCTCAGCATTATCATCTGTTGTTGCACATATTGTAAGCGCCACCAGAATCTCGTCTGTATGAAGTCTTGGATTGTGGTTGCCGAGGTGCTCGGTCTTAAGGTGCTGTATAGGTTCTATGATCTCTCTTGAAATGAGGTTTACAGAGTCATCTATGCCTCCAAGTACCTTTAAAGTGTTAAGCAGCATAGCTGAACATGCTCCCAAAAGAGTGGATGTCTTGCCTGTTACTATAGTTCCGTCACAAAGCTCGATTGCAGCTGCAGGACCTCCTGTGAGAGCTGCCTTTTGCTTTGCAGCTGCGATAACAGGTCTGTCATCAGGGGAAATATTGGCCTGATCCATGAGGAGCTGGAGCTTGTCTACAATCTGCTGTGAGCCGTCTCCCTTTCTGAGGTCGCATAATGCTGTATAGTAACGGCGGATGATCTCCTGACGGGATGCATAGCAGCAATTCTCATCATTGTCTATGCCATATCCTGCCATGTTTACTCCCATGTCGGTAGGTGACTTATATGGAGACTCTCCGTAAATACGCTGGAACATTGCATTAAGTACAGGGAATACCTCAACATCTCTGTTATAATTTACAGTGGTCTTGCCATAGGCTTCAAGATGATACGGATCGATCATATTGACATCATTGAGATCAGCTGTGGCAGCCTCATAGGCAAGATTTACAGGGTGCTTGAGAGGTATGTTCCATATCGGGAATGTCTCGAACTTGGCATATCCCGCCTTGACACCATGGATGTTCTCCTGATAAAGCTGTGAAAGACATACAGCCATCTTTCCTGAACCGGGCCCCGGAGCTGTAACGACAACGAGAGAATGAGTTGTTTTTATGTAATCGTTCTTTCCGAAACCTTCCTCACTTATGATTAGCGGGATGTTGCCCGGATATCCCTGGATAGGATAATGACGATAAACCTTTATGCCGAGACTTTCCAGTTTCTTCTGGTATGCAACAGCACTTTCCTGACCATCAAATCTGGTAAGGACAACAGAACCGACAAAAAGTCCATAGCTTCTGAAGGCATCTATGAGACGGAGTACATCCATATCATAAGTGATACCGAGATCGCCGCGGATCTTGTTCTTTTCGATATCTCCGGCATTGATAACAACAACTATCTCAACGTCTTCCTTGAGCTGTGTAAGCATACGGATCTTACTGTCAGGATGAAAGCCCGGTAACACTCTTGAAGCGTGATAATCATCAAAGAGTTTGCCGCCAAACTCAAGATAAAGCTTGCCGCCGAACTTGGAAATACGCTCTCTGATATGTTCAGATTGCATCTTCAGATACTTGTCATTGTCAAAACCTTTTTTAAACATATTTTGCTCCCCATAATGATGTGTAATCGCAATATATAAGACGCAGTGCCTCCGTCTTCAAAACAATCTTAAAAAGTATAATTTTTGAGTATGGAGATGTCAACGTGGTGTGAATGTTTATTTTAATGTTTGTTCAGTCACATGCTGCATCTCAGCCGGTAAGGCCGCATCAGTTAATATTGCGTCGTTTTATGTACCAAAAGTAATAACCTATAAACAGAATTGAAGTGGTTATCCAGGTAAGAGGATAACTGAATTCAATGGTTTCAATATAGTGCCATACCGGTACGGCAAACAAAATCCACAGTACTCTCAGACAGCAGATTCCGAGAATTGAAATGATCATAGGGCGGACACTGTCTCCCATGCCCCGGAGAGATCCGGAGAACAGCTCGATGGCGGTGTAGGTTATATAGAAAGGACAGAGATAATGGAGCATTTTGTCGCCTATGGCCATGACTTCAGGATCTGTGGTGAATAGCTGAAATGCCTGAGCACCAAAGATATAGAATGCAATAGAGAAAGCTATAGTTACAAGAGTCATTATCAAGGCACTCTGTCTTACACATTGGCGCACTCTCTTGTACAGACCGGCTCCGTAATTCTGACCTACAAATGTAGTCACACCTATTCCGAAGGAACTTGAGACCATCCAGAAAAGAGAATCAATTTTTGCATAGGCAGCCCATGCTGCCACTGCATCGGTACCGAACTCATTGATTGCTGTCTGGATCAAAACATTGGAGGAGGAATACATCAGCGACTGAACACCCGCTGGGATTCCCAGAGACAGTATACGCAGCAGATGCTTTTTGTGAGCTCTGAGGTCTTTGGGTGAAAAACGATATATGTTTTTTGTTTTTGACAGGGTAAAGATTACAAGGATTGCACTTATGATCTGGCAGATGATTGTTGCTGCTGCAACGCCGACAACTCCAAGACCCAGTACCAGTACAAAAACGATATCCAGTATGATATTGGTTATGCAGGAGACAACAAGAAAATACAGAGGCCGTTTTGAGTCACCTACCGCACGCAATATACCGGCGCCCATATTGTAGATAAGGTTAGGGATCATACCAATGGCATATATCCTAAGGTATGTTATGGTCAGATCAAGTACGTCATCAGGTGTTTTCATCCACACAGAAAAGACCGGCATCATAAAAAAGCCTACAAGAGTCAGGATGACACCGCTCACTATAGACATAAAGATTGCAGTATGCACGGTTTTATGAACGTCATCGGCCTTTTGTGCACCATAATACTGTGCTACTACTACGCCGGCTCCGGATGATAATCCGACAAAAAAACCTACGAAGACATTGACGAGCATTGCAGACGTACCTCCGACTGCCGATAATGCCTCCTTACCTACAAATCGTCCGACCACTACTGCGTCAACTGTATTGTACAACTGCTGGAAAAAGGTACCCATAATCAGAGGAAGTACGTATAAGATAAGTGACTTCCAGATGACACCATGTGTAATAGTGTTGCGGGTACCGGCTATTTCAGCTTTATCATTTTGGTCATTGGACCTGCTTTTATCAACATACATGTTCAGCTCTATCTCGTATTAAAAAGTCGTCAGGCCTTTACAGCCCAACGTAGTTTGGTGGAGTGTGCGCGAGGGTTGATGAAGCACTCTTCCTTTCCGGGACGGATCACATCCCTTGAGCAGTCACTATATATGCCGGAGCGTTTCATCTCTTTGAAAAACTGTTTAACAAGTCTGTCCTCACCGCTGTGGAAGGTGAGAACGGCTATACGGCCGCCCGGAGCCATGCAGTCGGGAACCTTGTTAAGGAAGTCGTAAAGCACCTCAAATTCACTGTTAACATCTATACGTAGTGCCTGAAAAACTCTCTTGCAGGATTTTTTGACAGTATCAGACCGTTCCTTTTCCGGTACAAAAGCCAGTGCCTTGGTTATGATATTCCTTAGTTCTGTGGTGGTTTCGATCCTGGCACCCTGATGATAAGCTCTGATGATCTCCTTGGCTATTTTATCTGCATAAGGTTCATCGGAATTCTCGATAAAAAGATTGATCATCTCATCCTGACTAAGACTGCGGAGACGTTCTGCGGCACTCTCTCCGGCTTCCGGATTTAAACGAAGGTCCAGAGGCCCGTCTGTCTTATAGCTGAAGCCTCTTTTAGGATTATCTATCTGCATGGATGATACACCGAGATCTGCCAGAACAAAGTCAAACTTATGACCGTTGTCGGCAACCTTATCGACATTTCTGAAATTTATACGTTTGATGGTCAGAATGCTTTCATCGTAGCCCTTGTCTCTTAAACGCTTTTCCGTTTTAACAGATTCAATAGGATCAACATCAGTAGCGTAAAGATGTCCTTTGCCCTGAAGCTTTTCCAGCATTTTCTCGCTGTGACCTCCATAGCCAAGGGTTGCATCCATGCCGATTTCTCCCGGCTTTATGTCGAGAACTTCCAGTATCTCCTTTACCATGATAGGAATGTGCATACCTGCCGGAGTCTTACCCTTTTGGATGATTTTGTCAATATCATCTTTATATTTTTCCGGCTGAAGCTCCTTATACTTTTCCTCAAACTTGCGGGGATACTTGCCGCTGTAGCGCTTTCTGCGGTGATGCACAGTGCCTGCATCGGAGGCGGAAGTGTTTTCTTCAATTGGTGATGTATCCATACCGGTATTTCCGGTTTCAATTGTATCGATATTGGTTTTGTTTTTTTCAGACATAGGTTACTCAATCATTTTTATAAGCTTTTTAATAGTTTCTTCATCAAGGCCGCCTTCGGAGATTATGGAATAAGCATTACCTGAACTCTCCCACAGAGCGTCATAGATTTTACCGTTTTCCGTGCTAATGCTTACATCCTTGCCATCAATGGTCTTTTTCTCGGGAATGACTGATGCGGTTGCGGTATTAAGGATTTCAGACAGAGTATCTGCATCAAGACCTTTGCGAATGATTATACGGTCGCCATCCTGAGTTATATAATCCGCTTCCAAAAGCTGGCCTGCTACAGCATTGAAATAAGGCTCAACACCATCTATGGATTCAGGAAAAGTAGCATTAAAACCGGCACGTTCCGCAGCTTCTTTTAATGAAGCCAGAGAAGTTTCAGGGTTTTCCAAAACATAATCAAATAGATTGGAAAGCATCTTCTGCTCTCTGTCAGTAACCGTGATCTCACCGCTTTTAAAACCCTCAGCTATGCCGCTGATGATCTCCTGAGTGAGTTCCTCGGAAGAAACAGTTTCTTTTGGTATTTTACGCTGGCCACAGGATGCGACGGCCATTAATGATGCTATAGTGATGCCTGTAAATATACTTTTTTTCATAATCCTATACATAATAAAGTCCTCTAATAATGGTATGACAGATATCTTTCATACCTGACATCTATATCGTATCTTTCAGAACAGAGACATTACCATCATCATGCTCAACTTGCTTTGAGTACAGATGTGAGACATAGATAATGTCAGTTACCTGAACAGTTCCCTTAATAAGCCATTCAGCAAAAAGCATGAATAATATAAGCCTAAGGCTTCTATGTATGAGACATAATTCCTTTTCAATATCACCATCGATTAATGTATCGATAAAATATCTGAATATAAAGTATACTGCTGTTTTTGACATCCATGTGTCAAGTGATCCATCGGTATCCCGGAAGAAATCGCCTAAGCGGGAAAGTGCTTTGGAATCCACGGAAACCTTTTTATAGTAATTTAGCTTTTCAGTCCATGTATCATTGATGGAATCCATGGATTCAAGAAGAACAATGAGTTCACTGTAATCTTCCGTGAGGTACGGTCTTGCAGTGTCGCCCTCCTCAGAGGTGAGCCCCTGGGCTTCTGATACAAGGTCTCTTACTGTTTTGAACTTTTCTGTAAAGGAACCATCATTGTCCTGCATGACACTGATGCATTGATTTCTTAAAGCGAGAACCTCTATAAGAGTGGCCTGATCATCCTGAGACAGTTCATCACCGCACACATCATTCTCAGAGCGAATGTAGTTGATATGTTCTGTCTCGGTATAGAATATACGCGCCAGCTCCATGCAGCTCAGACTCATATCAACCTGTTCGTAATTTCCGATATCCATAAAATATCTTGGATATTCTGTACATGTCTGGCATAAGCTTTCTTCGCCCAGATTTATGTATATATCACAAAGATTTTTATCGTTCAAAAAGGGACAACGGTTACTTTTTGTCAAAGGGAAATATCTCTCTCCGTCGCACTCACATATATGTTCATTTAATCTCTTCCCGAAATCTCCGGTGACTGATCTGTAATAATCTCCGGACTCATCATCTATATCGACTTCCCATCCGGCACAGCAGGTATCGGGACATGAACCGCCGATGCAGCGGAAACGTTCATAATATTCAGGATACTCTATAATCATCTCTCTCCAGTTTGCAATTGGCCATAAGAGTTCTTACGGCTGCTCTGTATTCAGCTAAATTTTTGGATTTTCTTATTTCTTTCATATATCTGTCAGATCCGGAGAAGGACTTGCTGAGCCATCCCCAGTACTCTTTGACCTTGAAAAGGACATTTTTTTCACTGCCCATCTCCGGTATATAATTGTCTACCAAAGTATCATGAAAGCTTTTAATCTCATGAATTGTCACAGGCTCCCCACCTTGTATCTCTCTTACGAGAGCCGGGTTCACAAGAAGTCCTCGTCCGATCATGACAGTATCAATTTCCGGAAACATTTGTATTATTTTATCATAATCATCACGGGTATGTATATCTCCATTATATACAAGATGATGTCTTATATGGTCTATAAAATTTCTAAATGTTTCATAGTGTACTTCACCGCGGTAAAACTCTTTTTGAACACGGCTGTGGACGATGAGATCCTTTAGGGGATATCTGTTGTATATAGGTATGAGTTCTTCTGCTTCCGAAACATCATGTATTCCGATTCGTGTCTTTACGGAAACAGAACAGTTAATGTGGCGCTGCTCCAATAGTTCAAAGGTTTCCTCCAGAAAACTGTCCAACCTGTCGGGGTATCTCAGCATACCGGAGCCTTTTCCCTTGGCAACAACAGTGCCTGATGGACAGCCTGCATTGAGATTCACCTCTGTATAACCAAGCTTCGACATCTCTTCTATGGCCCAGACAAACATCTCTGAATTGTTGGTTATGATCTGAGGAATAAGTTCAGGTACATGATTCAATGCCGGATCAGTATCATGTATTTCTCTTGTAGTAAAAGAAAAAGTGTCATTAGCTGAAAGAAATGGGGTATAAAAACGATCAATACCCGGAAAACATTGTTGGAAGGCATTACGGAATGGATATCCGGTAATGCCTTCCATAGGTGCAAAATAAAATTTCATATGGATTATCTGTTTAAAAAGTCTTTCAGTGCAGGTAATACGTCTGTTGCGGTCTGCCTGCCTGTTTTGTATACCTGCTCCAGTTTGTCTGTATCATGCTCAGTACGGCTTATCCCAAGTGGATGAGTCGGGCGTATGACCAGTATCTCTCCTGCCGATTCTTTCTGTTCGATATACTTAAGCTGAGCATTGTACATTATATGTCGCTCCTTCATCGCAGTATAGATGGCAGGATGTTTTTTTAAAAGTATTTTGCTTATGGGAAGAGCCGGCATCGGACTCTTGCGATAGCTTATATCCCGGGTGAGGATAACGACATTACGGTTATAGCCGATGTGCTCCATAAACTCCAAAGGGATGGAATTGGATACTCCGCCATCCAGAAGTTCATATCCCGAAACAGAAACAGGTCTTGATACCATGGGCATGGAAGCACTTGCTCTCATCCATTCCAGTTCTTCATCGGATTGGGTTTTTATTTCATGGTATACAGGTTTGCCGGTAGCTACGTCTGTGGCCACAAGATAAAACTTCATGGGATTTTTCAAAAATGTGTCCCAGTCAAATGGGTCAAGCTCTTTAGGCAATACATGATAGCAGAAGTCAGCATCATACAGATCTCCGGATTTTATAAAAGATTCCAGACTGCCAAATCTTTTGTCATGAGCAAAACGTAGGTTATACCGTATGGTTCGGCCTATCTGTCGGGATTTGAAATTGCAGCCGAAGGTTGCTCCGGCAGATACTCCGGCCATTCCGTCAAACTGTATGTCATTTTCGAGAAAAACATCAAGAACTCCTGCGGTAAACAGGCCTCTCATTGCTCCGCCTTCACATACCAGTCCTTTTTTTATTGATTGAGATTTTAAATCAGAGGTCATTGTAGTCCTTTACATACTGTATAAATTTATCTTCATGGATACATCTTGTTCAGCTTTGACTATGAAATCATCGGGCGGAATAAAACCTAATATTAGGTACTAAGGGTACAAATATCCATCTTTGTGCCCGATTTCATTAAAAATTAGAAATGTAGCTTTCGTTTGGAACTATCATTATGTAACATCCGTCATGACATTTGTTTAAAAGAGCCAGCATATTGTCTTCAGTTACGGATACACATCCGGCTGATCCCCAATCTGCGGGATTCTTGCAGTGCAGGAAAATCGCAGAGCCACGCTTATATACTGTAGGGTTTACATTGAAACCTATAGCCATGGCATACTTATAGCATATGTCATAGTCGATAAGGTGTTCTCCGCCAATCGGTGTTGCGCTTTCTACCCAGGTGTTGTAGGTGTCCTCTTCTCCTGACCAATATGAGTTGGCTGTAATCTCACGCCATGTCATGGCTGTTCCCGGATTGGAACCAAAGCCAAATGCGTGAAGGATAGGGAAAGAACCGATTGGAGTTGTCTCATCTCCTTCGTGTCTCTCATTAAATGGCTTAAGCCCCTTTCTTCCGTAACCGCAGTAAACATCCATATCTTTGACCCAGCTTCCGTCACTTTGTTTGTTCCAAAGTGTAAGGTTGTGGTCAACTACAAGTATGATCTGATCAGTCAGTTGAGCTGTTATTGTGTCTTTGAAAGGATTAGCCTCCGTATCTGCAGATGAAACTGTTTCCTTATTGTAGGATGTGAGCTCCTCCTGAGATGCACCGGGGCCGAATTCTGCAAGTGATGCAAATGCCGTACAAAAAATCATGCTGACAGCCAAAGCTGCTGTTAAAAACTTTGATTTGATAGTTCTCATATTAATCCTTTCTTTAATGGCAGATTTTAGGCATATAATCCTAAAGTCCGGTTAAATTGAAATGTTTTATATAATTTTTACTTTGGTTTTGAATCAATAGTAGGTTATAACAGGCAATCCGGCTTCAACCATTCCATATAACTGTTTTGCCGAAGGGATTGGCATATTTACACAGCCATGTGATCCACTGTATCTGTATATCGTTCCACCGAAGCTGCCTCTCCAGGATGCATCATGGAAACCGCATCCGTTATAGAACGGCATCCAGTATGTTACAGGCGATGCATAATTGGCTCCCCGGAGAACAACATTTTTTGCCTTATACATGATACTGAAGATACCTGACGGAGTACCACGTCCAAGACTGGTATTGCCGGTGACACAATCAGAGGTGAATGTTACCTGACCGTTCTGTATGAGGTAGACCTTCTGATTTGACATATCCACCTCGAGATAATTATCGCCATATTCATTGCCGGATCTCTGACAGCCTCTTGTAGTGTATTCAGGCTCACGTTCTACGGCTTCACCGGACAATATGTCTGCCATCAGTTGTTCAGATTCCTTCTTTTTGGAAATGTTGTATCCATAAGGTCCCTTAACGGCTATAGTCCGTCCTGAAACTGTTGTAAAGCTGCGAGTTGAATAGGCTGTATCGGTAGAGGCCTTCAGCATGGTGACATATTCGTCAACCTTTTGCTTATCAACAGAAGTTGTACCATCCTCATTGGTGATGAGCCATGGATAGTAGGTATCGGCATTAAGTATTATCTTCTGATTACCGAAGTCGTAAGTCACCGATGCCGTAAGTGCATCATTAAGGGAAGATGCAGCTTCGTTAAGGTAGTTGTTATCTGAACGTATCGATGCCTTCAGATAACAGTCACTGGCAGAAAGATCAAGAAAAGGAACTCTTTCGGAAATTGCGTCCTGTATGAGCTTTGTTACCTTTTCCGGATCCGGTGTGTCTCCATCCACTTCTTCGGCAATTGTGTAACCTGAACCGGGGATGTACCCTGTGAGGAAAGCATCCACAGGAGTATCGGTGGATCCTTTTGCAGGAAGAATAGAATTATCTATGATGCTTTGCAGCTTGGCACTATCATAGGAAACAGATTCCGGCTCTATATAGTAGGTTCCCGGATTAAGCATGTAATATGGGTAGATGAGATAGTTCTGAACTCTCAGATTCTCAACCGGAAAATCTGCACTGAGATCAATGTCGGTTCCGTGAATGGTCACATCTTTTCCGTGTATATCCCGTACTGTCAGAGTATAAGAATCCCTTTCCAACACTGACAGACTGTCGTTCAAATCAGACCTTTTGGCCATGGAAAAATCTGAACCGTTAATCATTGTGCCGGGCATGATTTTGTCTTTCATAAACAAAGAGCTGGTCAGATAGCCGGCGGTTAATCCTATCACTATACCTAATGTTATCGCTACACTTCTGTCTTTCACAATAATCCCCCCTTAATTTGTGAAAATTCAGTTTGATGATAATGTTTAATATCTTTAGTCGTAATCCACTTTCATGAGGCATAATCCCTGAGCCTCAGCTGTATAACCTGCCATCTGGCGGTTCCGGCTCTCGATGGTATCCCGGACTGATTCCGGTGTTCGTTTGCCTAAGCCTACTTCCAGCAAAGTCCCTGACATGATACGCACCTGATTCTGCAAAAATCCGGTGCCGTGGAAGTATAAACGTATATATGGGCCGTTTTCTGTGATGTCAATGCTGTCGATAAGACGGACAGTTGACTTTTTCATATGTGAGTTGCCGCAGAAGCACTTGAAATCATGTTCACCAAGTATGTACTGAGCTGCTTTGCGCATAGCATCTGTATCAGGATGTCTGTCCAATACAGTAACATATTTCCGCTCAAAAACAGGCTTCTGCTCATCGTACCAAAATGTATATCTGTAGGTTTTGCCTGTAGCCTTAAAACGGCTGTGAAACTTGTCGCCGCAAAGCTTCAGTTCATTAATGCTTATGTCATCAGGCAGGTAGGTATTCATATAAGCTCTGATTTCTTCTTCTGTTTTATCTGTATCCAATATCACATTGGCGGTCATAGCTCTGGCATGAACACCTGCATCGGTACGTCCGGCTCCGATAACCGTAATCGGGAATGAGGCAAAATCCTCTGCTTTATAGTTATCCCCATAAATCATTCTTGTGAGAACCTGCTCCAGTTTGCCCTGTATAGTCAATTCAGTGTTGGGCTGATGTTCCCATCCATAGTATCTGGAACCATCATAGCTCAAAATCATTTTATAATTATGTTTCATTGGAACCTTTCAATATAATACTTTGAAGTTACGTTCATCCGGGTCCGTATCCATAGAAGTTTTGTCGGTATCACTTATATCGATCCAGCGCTGATCGCCTATGCGGATCAGAAACTGATCAATAGCTTCAGGGGATCCCTGAAGCTCACAGCTGACAGTTCCATCATCTTCGTTTCGTACCCATCCGGTAATGCCTAAGCTATCAGCCAAATGTTGAGAAGTATATCGAAATCCGACTCCCTGCACTCTGCCGTAAAATACAACATGATAACGGACCTTGTGTGAGACCTGCGAGCTGATATCGTCTGGAATGTCAAATTGTTTGGAGTAATTCTTCAAAAAATCAAACAACATAGTTGAACCTCACATCTTACGTACACTTAATTGTACCATAAAACTAAACGTTAATAAAATAAACATAATCATTGTACAAAAAAAGCTCCGGAATAAATCCGGAGCAAAATATACTATCAATCTGTAAGAATTAAGCCTTCTTAGCAGCAGCCTGCTGTGCAGCAACCTCTGCAGCGAAGTCCTCGTTCTTCTTCTCAAGACCTTCACCAGTCTCGAAACGGATGAATGTTACAACCTCGATTGTAGCGTTCTGAGCCTTGGCAACAGAATCAACATACTGCTGAACAGTCTGCTTTCCGTCCTCGGCCTTAACATATGTCTGATCAAGAAGGCAGATCTCCTTGAGCTCCTTGTTAAGACGACCCTGAACCATACCTGCAAGAACCTTCTCAGGAGCGTTTGGCTTCTCGTTCTTGGCAGCAGCTGTAAGAATCTCAGTCTCGCTTGCAAGATACTCCTGATCTACTTCCTTACGTGATGTGTACTTAGGATTAAGAGCTGCAACCTGCATAGCGATGTTCTTAGCCATCTCTGATACAGCATCGTTAACAACGTTTGACTTAACCTGAAGGAGAACACCGATACGTCCGCCGCCGTGTACATAGTCCTGAATGAAGCCATCGTTCTCAACAAGCTTCTGGAAACGACGGATGTGCATGTTCTCACCGATGATTGAAATCTCCTCTGAAAGCTGCTCTGCAACTGTTCTTGAGTTGTCAAGATCCCACTTCTCAGCAAGGAATGCGTCGATATCAGCTGCATCTGACTTAAGAGCCTGAGCTGCAACCTCTGATACGTATGTCTGGAACTTCTCGTTCTTAGCAACGAAGTCTGTCTCAGCGTTAACCTCAACAACTACACCTGAGTGCTTATCCTCAGATACCTTTGTGAAAGAAACACCCTCTGCAGCGATTCTGCCGGCCTTCTTCTCTGCGCCTGCAAGACCCTGCTCTCTGAGGTATTCGATTGCCTTGTCCATATCTCCGTCTGTTGCACCGAGAGCCTTCTTACAAGCCATCATACCTGCACCTGTCATGTCACGTAACTCTTTAACCTGAGCTGCTGTAATTGCCATTGTTATATCCTCCTAGAATATATTTAGAATATATGTAACTATCTCTATCTTAATGTCACAAAAAAACCAGCATTGAGCAATCTATGAAATTGTCTAATGCTGGTTATACGTTTACTTAATTAAGCCTCTGTTGAGAAATCCTCACCAGCTGTTGCAGCTGCTGCCTCTTCCTCAGTCATCTCGCCCTGCTTAGCCTCGATAACAGCGTCTGCCATCTTGCCAACGATAAGCTTGATAGCACGGATTGCGTCATCGTTACCTGGGATAACATAGTCAAGTTCCTCAGGATCAGCGTTTGTATCAGCAATACCGAAAAGAGTAATGCCAAGTGCGCGAGCTTCCTTAACACAGATCTTCTCCTTCTTAGGATCTACAACGAAGATTGCATCAGGAATCTGCTTCATATCCTTGATACCACCGATGTTAGCCTCAAGCTTGTCCCACTCCTTCTTGATAAGAGCTACTTCCTTCTTGGCAAGAACATCGAATGTACCGTCCTCAGCCATCTTCTCGATCTCCTTAAGACGATCGATACGAGTCTGGATTG
>DGVW01000111.1 GCA_002396005.1 Oribacterium sp. UBA4274 | reverse complement strand
TCTCACAGAATCTGTCATAATCGATAAAATCCCACTGATTCTGTCCCATAGTAAACGGAAATTCCTTATCGCCGCGCTTTTCCGCAGCAGTGATCTTGGAGAAAATAGAACAGCCAAACTCAGAATGTCCTACAATATAGTATCCTCGTACCCATTGAAAAACGGTTTTTCTGTTCTTACAGAGAAGCTCTACTGCCTGCCGGAGAGCGTTTTTGGAGATACCGTAAAGTGATTGCGGATTACAAGGCGTATCCGGCTTTATAGATCCCTCAAAAAAACCTATTTCATGCATAGACCCCATAACCGCGAGTCTGGCAATATCTGACTGTACAAGTTTCTCAAGAAAGGCATAGTGCTTAGGCAGATCCTCAATATGTGACGGATCGTTATGTACAAATCCGTTACGCCATGCAAGATGGAAGCAGGCCTCAGGTCTGCCGAAAAACTCATAGGGATCCTCCAGTGAGAAAAGATCCGCAGGTGCATGCTCTGCCCTGCTGTCAACATTATCCATCCTAAAATCAGTTGCCACTACCTCATGGCCATCCTGAAGCAACTGTTTAACCAGTCCCTGTCCGATATAGCCATTGGCTCCGGTTACAAGTATCTTCATGTATCTGTATCTCCAATTTATATATAAAAAGACTTATCCGAGAATATCCCTGAGAAATCCTTCAAGGCTATATCTGTCGTAAACCTCTGCAGGAATTTCCTTATACGGTTCCTCAATAAATTCTCTCGGAACGTCAAAGTGATCGGAATCGTAAATATAAACATTGTCAGGATCATAAAAATCCGTATCCAAAACGTGCCGATTGTTTGTGATGAGCTTACACTTGTGTCCCACTGACTCGATGGTTCTCATGCTGAGACCGTTCTGCTGTGGAAATGTATAGTCTACAAAACAGCGGGTATGATTGTATATATCATTGGTTTCGGCCATAGGAAGGGACTCAAAGTGAAGGGCATCTCTTCCGCCTTTATAGAGAGGATTTCTCTTAAGCACAGCTTCCTTGATATACTGTAGTTTTGGAACATAGATGTAGCTGAAAAGATTCTTTCTATACTTCGCTGCAAGTTCTTTCAGATTCAGATACACCTGCATTCGCCTGGTGTGCATGGAACAAAGGAAAATAAGATCATATCTCTTGTCGGCACTGCACACACACTCTTCTTTCTTAAAGAAAAGCGGTCTGTATCGCCAGTTATACCTTTCGGAGTCTACAGGATCAAAGGTGAATATCTCATCAAAATGGGGATTTATCCTCTCCTGATCCGGAAAAGTCGCCACACTGTCCCACTGATAAATCTTGAAAATCGCTTTCCTGTATCTCATACGAAGGTCATCCAAGACTTCATCACTCATCCACTGACCCTTGATGACAAAAACTATATCAATGTCATCAGGAACCTTTTTAAGCTCACGGTCATAATATTCCCTGACAAGCTTATCTCTCATTCCAACTGTATAGAACATGATAAGCTTATTGTATAAACTATGGGCATGGAGGTTCGTATCAATGAGATAGACCTCCGCACCTTCATCCTCTATTTGTTTCTTTATGTCCTTCTCATAATTGTAGAAATACGGCATGATGAGAAGGATCTTTTTATTCTTTAATTCTGTCATTGTAATATCTGTCCGAAATATACTGCCTAACAGCCGGTGCCACAAATGTAACCACATTCATCATATGGTATGCTGCCATGTAGAGCTCCTTGCCTTTTGCCTTTTTGGCTTCTGCAAACGGTGTAAGTCTCAGGTACTTTTCATAAGCACGGCTGTAGTGATTGAAGTTTCCTCTGTTCCATGGCCGTTCATCCGAAGCATAATGCACAATGTGCGGATGATGCTTTGCCAGATTGAAGCTCTGCCTGGACTCACCTTCTGCATAAGAGGATGATTTTTCAACCAGTGTACTGTATCTGAAATAATAGTAATTGGTAATGAAATCGTAGGTCTGTCCCACTCTCTTGATACGATCTTTCAGTACATAGTTCAGTATATCCTGATCGTTGAACGGGAGCCTGCCTCCCATAGTGTTGTAGTAGTTAAAACAGTCAGACTCCTTGTCCTCAGACCTCCAAAGAGACAAATTCATGAGGATCATGCCGGCATTATAGTAGGTATCCTCCGCTGTCAGTCCAAGGATTTCCTTGACTTCAGGATATATTGTCGGCTCTGCAGCCATAGCCGCAATGCAGTTATTGAGTCTCATATTATAGAGACTTGAAATATTTCTGAGCACTACTGTGTCACAATCGAGATACAGAACCTTGGTTACAGTATCAGGAAGGATGGAACCCATAAGAAGTCTTGCCAATGTTGTGATGCGGAACCGGCCGGTATCAAGTCCCTTGATCTTGTCTTTAAGCTCGTCCATGAGCCCGTCTATAGGATAAAAATTCACTTTTCTCCCATAGAACTTGAGCATCTCCTGTATCTTTCTCTTGTTATCCTCAGAAATTCCATCAGATAAAATATGGAAAATAAGCTGTTCTGTTTTGTTATGTTCAATCATCGAAACGATGGAAACCGCCATATGCTGACAGTATCCATCGTCAGAAGCATATACTATATTCATAATTAAACCACTTTACTGTTGATGTGCCATGTCACACTTTTACTCATTACACTCAAAAGGCCCGGCCCATATGGGTCGAGCCCTTAAATGCCCTCGGGCACTAAGATATATTACTATCTATCGATATTTAATTCAAGTAAGACAAACTGCTTTGAATTTAAAATGTTGATTTGATACCCGCTGATTCCTATACAAAGATACCATTATGGTCAACATTTCAATTTCATTATGCCTAGTTTACATTGTCAAGTTTACATTTTCAGGAATTCCCGAAGAGATCCTTTGGCTTATCTGCTACATTTTTCTGCTGTGCAACTCTCTTCTTCCCCGCAGCCTCTGCCTCGTCCTTAAAGTAGAGACGGTTAACTGCACTGAAGAGTGCGCGGATTGATGAACGGGTGATGTTGGAAGAAAGTCCCACACCATAGCTTGTCTTTCCTGTATCTACATCCAGGAGATGTATGTAAGATACAGCCTTTACGTTTGTTCCGGAACCAAGCGCATGTTCCTGATAGTCTATAACCTTGCCCTTGATGCCGATCTCATGATTAAG
>DGVW01000010.1 GCA_002396005.1 Oribacterium sp. UBA4274 | reverse complement strand
ATGAGTTTTAATTGAGCCGGTTAGAGGTGCATTGGTAACTGACAGCAGAAATCATGTCATCAGTAGTCGATAGAAGTCTGATCTCTTCCAAATCCCGTGATAGCAGTCCACAGATTCCATAACTTATCCGTAGTGAGAGGACCATCGTTATAGTTTGCATGGTTCACTGAAGCCAGCACATCGTTATAGTCCTTCAGGAGAAAGACTCTCACGTCCATTCCGGAAAAATGGGTGACCGTAGGGATGAAATTCCATGAACTGATTCTGGTTCCGGAATCATCCTTTGTGATGGTCACATCTGCAAGCCCTCCGAGAATACGTGGGATTTTAGACTGCGCGGAAATTAGATTCCCGCAAGACCAGAATACCAGACCGCTATTTCCGGCTGCTGTAGTAATATAAGCTGCCGGTTCTACTACATGTGGATGCGAGCAGATAATCAGATCGGCTCCGGCGTCAATGAGAGAGTGTACATATGCCTGTTGGAAGCTTGTAGGTTGAAATCGATATTCTTCTCCAATATGCAGGAAGCAGACTGTCATATCTGCCTCGCTTTCTGCTGTCATAACATCACTTAGGAACTTGTCCCTCTGTCCAAGCAGATTCACCATGTAGTATAGAGAATTTGGCACTTTAAATCCATTTAGCCCGTAGGTGTAGTTGAACATAGCGAGGCGAATGCCGTTCTTTTCCACGTAGTCAATTGTGTTGAAAGCTGCGGGTGAATCATGTATTCCTAAAAGGGTGATCTCCGGATGGAATATTTTCCAGTAATTAAGCGTGTCATTTACACCTCTGACTCCCTTGTCCCAGGTGTGATTCGTTGCAGAAAGAATAATGTCAAACCCACTGTCCACCAGTGCTTCGCCCATGATCTCTGGAGTTCCGAAAGCAGGGTAGTCACTGATCAGAGCATTGTCTGAAATGAAGATAGTTTCCTGGTTGATCACGGCAAGGTCTCGGGATTGTATTGTGTCGAGAATCGGGGTGTACAGGAAATGAAAATCATGGGAGTTTAATTCAGGACGCCAGGCCTTGTCCACAATGGTCTTGTGAATCAAGTTATCACCTGCGGCTATCAGTGTCAGCATGCATGTATTGTCATTTTCTGCCGGAACAGGTGCTTTGCCAGTAGGTCCAAATTCCTTTATATCTGAAGATTCTGATGATTTCGCCGCCTCCATATCGCTTTTATATTCAGACATTTGGTTTAATGTTGGTACTTTGATTTCTGATTGCCATGGGTTTTCAGAGGCAAATAAAACATCAGGAGAAGCTATGATGAAAAGGAAAGTATAGAAAAGGACATTAATCAGAAACCAACGGTTTATTATTTTAATCATGGATGTCAAGTCTGTTCTTTTTATCGTCATTGTCTCACCTCCCAGATTATGTTCAGATGCTTTTAATACTTCCTATGGGGCTTATCGGCAGATTCAGGATGTTTTAATAGATAAAAGTTTATTCTACATGGTACTAAAACGTGAAGAGTGATCATATCCTTGAAAAAAGATACCGGAAATGTGATACTTGTGGTGGAAGACAAGGGTATAGGTCTTTCTATAGTAAAGGCCATAGTTCTTCAACATAGCGGTAGTGTACGCTGTGAAAGTGAACAGGGAAACGGCAGCAAATTTCTAGTAACCTTGCCATCGTATGATATTAAAAAAATACAGGCGGCTCCAGGGTTACTGTCATAGTTTTTGGAGGTGTAGAATGAGAAAAAGAAGTTTGATCGGGATGGTTATGGTTTGCGCGATGATGCTGGCAGGCTGTGGTGAGAATGCTGTGCCGGAAGCATTGGCACCTAAGTCACAGGAGGGGAATTCTGTCAGGGAGGTTCTTCAGCTTGAAGCTCCGGATTCTCCTGAATGGGTAACGAAACTTTCACAGGCCGGATCAGCGGAGCAGTTGTTCGTGGTGGCGCAGCATGAGAAGACTACTGCGTGGGTTTCGCTTCATGAGAAGGACAGTGACGGAAACTGGAAGATGATATGTTCAACTCCGGGATATGTGGGGAAGAACGGAATCTGTCCGGATGTAGAGCATGTTGAGGGCTGTGGTCAGACACCTGCAGGTGTATATCACTTTACAAAGGCTTTCGGAATAGCTGACGATCCGGGATCCATCATGCCGTACACCAAGGTTGATGACGATACTTACTGGTCAGGGGATGACAGAGAAGGAATGCACTACAATGAAATGGTGGATATAAAGGATTTTCCGGACCTTGATATGAAAAACAGTGAGCATATCATGGATTATACATACCAGTATCAGTACTGTCTGAACATAAGTTTCAATGAGGATGGTACTCCCGGAAAAGGCTCCGCTATCTTCCTTCACTGCTTTGGAGACAGAAAGCCTTATACAGGAGGTTGTGTATCCGTTCCGATGGATCAGATGCGGTATATCATTCAGCATGCAAAGCTTGAGTGCGTTGTGGTTATAGATTCACTGGAGAATCTTGGCGGAGAGTTCTGAAGGCGATTCCTACGGCAGGGAGGCATTGGCCCAGCTCGCAATCGAGATGAAGTAGTGCAAGGTAAAGTTTCGTATAATTTGACAATGAACAAATCAATTTCGAAAAAACGGGATTTTGAGTGGCTTGCAGCATATCCACTTATGATACAAAAGAGGGTAGCCGGCGGTATTATGAGGTCCGCCGGCTTTTTGAGTAGTATGAAAAACATTTATAGGGGCTTCAGAAAGATGACATCCGGTCGAAATTTTTCTTTCGATTAAATGTATCTCATCTGATAAATACATGATATCTTCCGAATATTAAATGAAGCTGAAAAAACTGTGAACATTCTGTGTTGTGAGCGCTTCTTATATTTGGTTCTTAGTGTGACGAATTTATAGTATCTATATTTGAAAATAAGTGAATTTGCAAAATGTGTACATGAAAAGGATGAGTTTATCAGGGGCATCATGCATATGGAAGAAAAAACGGATTTTATCAAGAGGGTACCGGCGAGATTTCTCCCGCCGGTGTGAGTAGTATGAAAAAACTTTGTTTTCGACTCAGATTTTTTATCTGACAGTGCTTATATTACAACTATAAACTGAAATGAAGCTGAAAAACCGAATTTATTTTCAATATATTTCTCGTGTGACATTACTGTGATGATTTGAGGTATATAGTAGTCAACAGAAAAACGATGATAATCGTTTCGGCAGTTTGTATTAATTAAGTATATAGTATGGTAAAATAAAGAGGGTCAAACAATGAAAGTTAGAGAAATAGATAATCCTTTAAAGCTTTTTTCGATAGTGGATATGTGCAAAGGAGATGTTGAGCTGGTATCCAACGCAGGAGATTGTATCAATCTGCGCAGTAAAGTGACGCAGATGTATACACTTGCCAGAGTTTTTCATGGAGGATATATAAGAGAATTGGAGTTATCAGTTTCTGATCCTTCTGACAGAGAACTCTTTGATAAGGCTCTGTGATTTATACTGATTATGTAGTTGTTTGAGACCATCAAATGCATGATGGTCTCTTTTGCTGTAGATTGGGCATATTGGATACATCTTCTGAGATTATTTATAAGGGATATGGTGATAGGTTTGATTTTAGCCATACGGATAGTTTGAACTGTCATTGACAGGGTAAGGTGCTTTTTTATGGATATATTGCGTCTTCTGTATGATGCGGTGAGGTATGCAAATGTATGGTGCCTGCTTGCAATAGTGGATACTACATTTGTCATACTGAGCACAAGAAGAAATTATATAGTTAATCGTGGCGTAAGAACAGCGGTTAAGAAGACCGGATTCCTGATTATATTTGCGGCAATTGCAGATATGATTTCGTATTATGCCTATGGAGTCCCGGGATATAGCAAAATTGTTTTTTTATGTTATGAGATAGTATATTTTACACCGGTTATAGTGCCGATAGTATATTGTGATGCTTTTGATCAAAGGTTTATTAAGTCCAAAACCGGCAGACTGGTTAGTCTGGTAGCTCTTTTGTACGGGATCAGCATGATACTGAATATTTTTTATCCGATTTATTTTTACATCGATGACAAGTCGGTATATGTACAGAGCTTTTTCTGGTTTATTAGACCTATAGTAGTTGTAGTAACATATTTCGTTGTGTTCTCAGAGATACTTATGAAAAAGTATATGATGTCCACTGTTGAGGTCAGGGCGATTAATCACATATTGGTACTTTTTATTATAGGTGTGGTTTACTCGGATATTTTCTATTCCGGACAGATTGTAGAGCTTGTACTTGCCTCGGGTTTTTCGTTCATGACCAGTATGCTTCAGAATTTTGAGTTTAAAACAGATCCTGTAACTAAACTGGCCAACAGAGTGGTTTATTCAGAGGATGCCTTGAGCTACAGGGATAGAAAAAGCCTCGTTGTTGCAAGTGTCGATGTTAATGATCTGAAAAAAATCAACGATAATGAAGGTCACGCTGCAGGAGACAATTATCTTAGAGCAATTGCATTGACCTACAACAAGTATCTGCAGAAGTATGGCAAGATGTATCGTATAGGCGGAGATGAGTTTGTTTTTCTCGGACAAAATCTAAATGCAGTAACCGAAATTTTTGAGAAGCTTCACATTCAGGAAAATGTAGATATGGAATTTGGTGATTACAAATTGTCGGTTGCCTATGGGATAGTAACGAAAGAAAAGGATGAAACTGTATTTAATGCAGTCAATAGAGCAGATAAACTTATGTATGAGTGTAAAAAAGCTATGAAAGCGTCAGCAATTATTGATGATTGGAGAGAATAACGCGCACATCATCAGTAAATGTCATAACATAGGGGATTATGAATCCAGAAAGATGTCGGAAATATCTTTCTGGATTTTTTCTTTTTTTAAGACTGCATTTTGGCGAGATTGTGCTCCTTTGGGGATAAGATGTGGATGCGGATAAGTGAAATGTAACGAAAAAAGGATGATAACTTTGTAAAAGTTAGGCAATTGAACAAATTTTTAATATTTGTTAGGATTACTATATTCTTAAATGTAAGTGCTTACATAAAATAATTTAATTTTCCGGAAAAGAATTAAACATCAAAGTGTGCAACTTAGAATAAAACTAGAGGGATTGATATGAGAAAAAATCGACGTGTGGTGCTTAAAAAGGCACTTTCTGTCGCTTTGGCACTGAGTATGACCACAGGCACAACATTTACGAATGCAGGAATGGTGTCATATGCAGATGTTGAGACGATAGATGACAGTTCTGATAAAGAGGATTCGGTAGAAGAACAGAAAGATGATTCTGCTTCAGACAATACTGAAAAAACAGATAGT
The DNA here is from genome assembly GCA_002396005.1 of Oribacterium sp. UBA4274. GTDB lineage: Bacteria > Bacillota > Clostridia > Lachnospirales > Lachnospiraceae > Oribacterium. The sequence goes on along the minus strand of DGVW01000010.1, from coordinate 8,384 downwards.
TCAGAGGCTTCGGAAGATGGAGGAGCGGCTGACTCTGAAAAGAAAGACGTAGGAACTGAGTCAGAGGATAAAGGCGAGAAATCTGTGGATACAGATACATTGGCAGATGATACAGAATCTTCTGAAAAAGAAGAGGATGATAAATCTTCAGAAAAAGAACAGGACAATGAGTCATCAGAAAAAGAACAGGATAATAAATCTTCTGACCAATCAGAAGAAGGGTTAGCGGAAGACACGAAAGAATCCGGCAGTGGTGAAAACGCAGAAAAAAAGGAAGATAAAAAGGGAGAGAACAAAGATGCTGCAGAAGATTCTGAGGATGAAAACATTGGTAAAACAGAGGATGATTCATCGAAACAAGAAGGCATCACTACTACCACAGTTCAGCTTGGCAGTGTAATTGATACTGTAAATGCTGATGGCAATTTGGAAAAGCAAATAACAGAAAAGAAGATTACAGAGGTCACAGAGGAAATAAATGAAAAAGAAATTCCTGAAAAAAAGTATAAAAGTGATGAGGGCAGCACCAATATTGAGAAAATCATAGTTCCTGAACTTGCTGTTGATGAGGATTCTGTATCATTTGTCTGGGAAAAGCCGGAAAATTATGCCAAAATAGCTGATTATAAGGTGTACATGGGCGACAATACTGATGGAAAGTATCTGGGCACGGCGAGTGAGAATTATGCAAAACATGCAGACTGGGCTGAGACTTACCGTAAAGCTTTCTATAATAAGCATACGGATGCAGTTAAGATAAGCATTCACACATTCTATGCAGATGGTCTTGAACCTGATACTGATTATACATTTACAGTGGTTCCGGTTGATAAAAGCGGAGATGAGATAGATGGAGCCCAGACTGTAGACGTACATACAGCTAAATCGCTTGATGAGGACGAAATCCATTACATCACAGAGTATGGTGCTAAGTCGGTTGACGAAGCATATACAAGTTATGATGATGAGATCAATGCTGAAATCGAGAGAAACACCAAGGCGATTCAGGCAGCAATCGATGCCTGCGGAGAGGGTGAAAAGGTTGTTATTCCTGAAGGTATATATATGTCGGGTGCAATCTATCTCCACAGTAATATGACACTGGAACTGGAGAAGGGTGCGGTTCTCAAGGGATCACCTAATGTAGATCATTACGACCAAAATTACATCCTCTATCCGTACTCAACAGATACCCGTTCATGGTCTCTTGTCAACGTTTACACATCAGATGAGGAGCATCCATATGAGAATATTCGTATCGTGGGTGAAGGAACCATAGATGGAAATGGGTGGAAGAATATCAGTAAGGACTCAAAACATGGTGAGGATCCTAAGGATAAGAATTATGAGAGTCCGCAGTATTACGCAGGAAGCAACAGTAAGGTTGTAGAAGGTGGTATCCTTGCTAAGGATGCATCGGTTAAGGCTGCAGAAAGAAGCGGAGGCGACCCAAAGAATCCGACAAAAATCGCTTATAACACAAGACCTTCTCTTGTGATGATAAGAGGGAGTAAAAACATCTATATAGAGGGTGTAACTCTTATGAATCCGGCTTACCACACACTCGCAGTACTGGATAGTGATACAATTACAGCAAACAATGTTAAGTATCTCACATACGATGACAATAATGCTGACGGTATCGAAATCGGAAATACGCAGCATGCTATGATTTATAACAGCTTTTTTGATACCGGTGATGACGCGGTAAACTTTGCAACAGGTATGGGTAAGGCTGTGGAGGATACAAAGCAGCAGTCATCAAGTTATATCTGGACTTTTGATAATGTCTTCCGTGAGTGCCATGGTGGTGCTATTGCAGCAGGAAGCCACACTGGTGCAGGTATCAGTGACATGCTTGTTGAAGATAATGTCCTTAATTATGCTGATATGCCATTCCGTTTCAAGTCTGCACCGGCTAACGGCGGAAGCATTCATGATGTACTCATTCGTGATTGTGCCGTAGCCAATTGTGATCAACTCTTTGTTATGACAACAATGTACAGTGATTCAAATGGTGTCAGTGATACTGAAACTGCGGAGAAACCGGCAGAGTTTTACAACATCAATGCTTACAACATTACCTGTGATAGTACAGGTAAAAATGCATTCAGCCTCATTGCTGATATTGATGCCAACAATCCTTCAAAACCACTCCATCATCACCATGATCTGTATTTCCAGGATATCACTGTAAAGAATTCTGCCAATTACAAGACCAATTCAAAAATAGATAAGGTACAGGGGGATGTTCTCGATGGTATCGAGGATGCCACTTTCTATAATGTTGATATCAAACACAAGGATGGAAAAGAAGCGTGGAACGAGATCATAAATTGTAAGGGCTTACATTTTTATGAGGGATCTGAATCATCTAAGACAAAAAACGCTGAGACAGTACCTGAGTGGGATGAAGAAGCGGAGATTTCTGTTGCATCGCCATCAGAAATCGAAGTTGCATCTGCCTCTCAAATTGCTGTAAGAAAAGACTCTGTCAAGAAACTGGATAGTGGCGATTATCGTCTGACACTTGATTTTATCGGAGCTACAGATAAGGATCTTGATGGTAAAGAACAGAAGGTAAGCTATAGTGTTGAAACATATCTCGATGGAGGAGAAACACTTGTTGACGTAAGCGGCCTTTTCGGCAGCAGTACTAAGGCAGGAGAAAAAATTACGAAGACAGTTGAGCATCTTTCGGCTGGCGTAGAGTATCTGTTCAAGGTATTTGCTTATGATGAAACAGGAAACAAGACAGAAGGACCGGGTATTACTTATGCAATTGATGAAGAGAGTTCAGAACTTGATAGACCTTCCAATCTTGGTATGGAAAAGCTCAAGGCTGATGTATATACTTCAGTGCCGATTGATGTAGCAGATGCACGAAAAGTCGATGGCAGGATACGAGGTTACCGTACCTATGTAGACGGTGAGTTAAATGAAACCTACTATTACTACCAGCTCGGAAGCTCGAAATTCAATGATGGTAAAGTTACCATCATTGCAGACAGACTCACAAGTGGAACAACAGATGAGGAAACCAACAGAAAAGAAAATGACATAAAGGTTGTAGCATTTGCAGACGACGGACAGGAGTTTGCATATGACGAGGCTGTTTCTACAACCTGGCAGATGTATGATTTTACATCACCTATTTGGGAATCACATGATATCACTGTGGCACAGGACGGTGATGATTTAGTACTTAGCTGGGATGAAGCACAGGATGATAGTGGTATAGTAGGCTATAGAGTGTATATGGATGGTAAAGCTGTCTATGATGGTCATGGTGACTACTTTAATCATGTGAATGGTGCATACACCACAGAAGACACAACATTCAGACTTTCAGGACTTGATCTCACAGTGGACCATACATTTAAAGTTACAGCAGGTGATAATTGGTGGAGAGCGCAGAAGAATGAGGCACCTTACCATTGGACTAATGATTATGCTGAGGGTGTATGGAGCGTTTCACAGACTACTGATCCTGAGGAAAATGAAAAGCCGGATGATGTAAATGACGAGGAAGGCAAGGAAACAGACAATAAGGGAAATGACAATAAATCAAACGACTCTAAGAACATTTCCAAGGATTCGGATTCCCAAAATGATGCTTCAGGACAGAAAACTTCTGATGAAGGTACCAAGTCTCAGGACAACCAGAACGCGGAAAAAGATGGTATCAAGGTAAATGATGAGAAGAGTGCATCTCAGTCGGGAACAAGCCGCAATTCATCTGGTTCTTCAGACGGCAGTTCATCAAGTGACAGAGACTCGGATTCAGATTCTTCATCTTCGTCCAGCAGTTCATCAGGCAGCACAGGACGAGTACTTGGCGCAAACCGTGTGGATGAAAGCACTATGGGTTTTTGGGCAAAGGATGCTATGGGATGGAAGTTCCGTTCATTAAATGGTGAGTCAGCAATCAACAGCTGGAAAGAGTGCGAATACAACGGAGTGATCAAATGGTATCGTTTCGATCAGAACGGTTATATGCAGAGCGGCTGGTATGTTGATACAGATGGAAATCTTTATTATCTCAGCACTACTCACGACGGAACATTTGGACAAATGCTTACAGGATGGCAGACAATTGACGGAAAAGAGTATTTCTTTGAAACTGATTCTGCAAAGAAGCAGGGACGTATCTATATGAATGAGTACACACCTGACGGACACTTTGTAGGTGCAGATTGCGCTAAAGTGAAGTGACAGCAGCATTTGTATGTTATTCACAGAGAGTTACTGATTTAGAAGAAAAGTTGATTTTATCAAAGGTTCTTCAAAAGTGTTTTAGAAATTAAATACAGAATAGTAAGAATGAGGTTGTCGTAACGGATTGATACGACAACCTCATTCTAAATTAATGTAAAAATAGTAAAAAATGCATTTTAGAGCTGAAGAAAAATTTAGTAGTTATGATATATGACAAGGAGTTTGCGTCATATAAAATAGTTTTTCAAATAACTAGCCTGTTTAACCATTGGTAAAATTATTTCGCCTCAGCTTCAACACATGCATTCACCCATTCGATGAAATTTGTTGTGGAATCCCCACTTCTTTCTGCCTTGGTATGTTCCTGCCCCCATACGAAATATAGTCTACATCTGAACCGTAGTTTTCAAGAGCCAGTACGAGGTTTGCTTCAGTATTAACTGCAGTGTCACTCTGCCATATACCTGTATTTATACGGAAATATCTGGCAACATTGGATGTTTCATAGCCTTCCTGACTTTCAAGCAGATAGTACAGTGGTGAATACATATTGAGTCTGTAGTCAACAGTGTGGCCAAGAGAATCCTCGGTGCTCAGATCTTCCTCGTAATCAGATGCGTACGCTGAACCGAGTTCTGAAAGGACTGATGAAAGGATGGAATCAAAATGTGCGCCGTTGCCATCGCCATAACCGAAAAGAACATTTTCACCCTGTGACTCGTCAAGCTGGTCAAAGGCTGCTATGCCCTTGGATGCGGTTTTAACTGCTTCTGCAAAATCGGCAATGCTTGTGATGGCAGCTGTGTTTGTTTCTGCATCGTAAGTTACCCATGTGCCGTTAGCATTTAAAGCATCGATGTAATCCTGAGCAGTTTCATAGGTTCCCGAGATAGAAACACCGGAATTGTTTTCAGTTCTGGCGATATCGTCAATGGCAGTGTAGTCAACATCGGCGGTGCCTGCAGCAGATGAGGAACCCTGGTCTGATGCTCCGGCAGCAGCATTTTCAGGCTGACCGTCAGACTTTCCTCCCTCTGAGCTGTCGGACTGGCCGTTCGGTTTCTTGCCATCGAAGTTGCCTGCCTGACCGTCAGGCTTATCACCCATACGTTTGTCAGTTTGCCCGTCAGGTTTTTCGCCCTTGGAGTCACCCATCTGGCCCTCCGGCATTCCACCGCCGAAACCTCCAAAACCACCATCAGGCCCCATTCCTGCCTGATGTCCCTGGCTTGAAACATCAGAATCGTAAGGGAATGTTGTGTCAGCAAGGAAATTGTTCAGGGATTCCTCGATGACATCCACCATATATTCATAGTAGCTTCCGGCCTGATATCTGCCATCTTCACTTTCTTCCAATGTGAGAACATTACCATCTGTGTCAGTAAGAGACAGACTGTTGATGTAAGCTGCATAGGCTTCTGTCATGCCGTCGGAAATGCTTTGCTCTTCATCTGTCAGACCTGATCTTGTTGTTCCCATCATCCATTCATAAGCTTCGTCCGCAGAATCAAGAGAGGTGATAGGACACCAACCCTGTGAACCGAGGACTGCATCGCTGACACCCATTACTGCTCCTATGGCTTCAAGATAATCATTGTAAAGGTCTGAATCACCTGTTACGCCGAGAAGCGTAGATTGAGCACCGCCACCTGACATTCCAAATGTAAATATTCTATCAGTATCACCTGCGATATTTCCGGAATTATATCTGATGTATCGTATCGCAGCTTTTAGGTCTGTTACGCCTGCAGGCGCACCGGCGTCCCTTCCGCGGCAGCCGGCATGAACATAGATAAAACCGGCATCTGTGTAGTCGGATACGCTTTTATACTCGGTCATAGGATTCTGAGCAGAATATCCCGGAGTGTCTACAGGGAAAACTATTGGAGCTGTTAATGCCGTATAACCGGCGACTTCAGCAGCAGTGTTTAGTGTACAAGTGTAGGTGCCGTCACCATTGGCAGATGCATCCATATAGGCGGCAGGGACAATGATGGCAAGCTCTTCGTAGTTTTCATCCGCAGGGGTCTCGCAGTAGCTGATACCTAACTGATAGTAAACATTATCCGATTCGTTGTACAGCCATTTTGAATTATCGATTTTATCAAGATCGGTTATGGCCTGAGATGTATCAGATCTACTCTGTGATTCTGCTGCAGCTTCAACTGCAGTTGATGGTTCAGCTGCTGAAGCCTCACTTACGCTGCTTTCAGCAGCTTCCGGTATAGAAGCGCCATTACATGCAGTCATGGCGAGAGATGTTCCAACAACAAATGCTGTAAGAGCTTTTCTTTTGAACATTATCTAATCCTCCTAAGTATTTTGGAAAAATTTTGTAAATATATGGTGTCATTTGTAACGCGGACCACCATCTGCTAAATGGAAATCTTTTGTTGATTTTTCGGGAGTTTATCACCTGAAGCTGAAATAAAACTTAAAAACTTAAAGCATATTCTGGGCAATGGTCTGTTATAATGATTGTATAGAATAAAGAACACTAAACAAGGTGAGTTAGTTACAAGGAGAGTACCATGAGCAGTTTGTTTGAAAGAAAGATATATCGTTCAGATATGTTTAAATGCGCTTTGTGCTATGAGGCTCCTTGCAGTAAAGCATGTGCTGATCTCGACCCGGCCAGGCTGCTTCGCAGCATATGGTTCGATGATGAGAAGGTCGCTGCATGTAATATGCCTGAGGAGTCTCCGTGCATACATTGCGCTGCGCCATGTGAACAGGCGTGTGTATTGTCGGAAAAAGTGCCTGTTAGAAAACTGATGCTTAAGCTTGGCAATGAGGTGAGACCGGAACTGGAAATCACTTTACCTACTGACGAGAACAGACTGAAATCGGATATATGTGGGAAAGAGATAGAGAATCCGTTCCTGCTGTCATCTTCAGTGGTAGCAAGCTCTTATGACATGTGTAAGCGAGCTTTTGAGGCGGGATGGGCTGGCGTTGCATTCAAAACTATATGCAATTTTGATATCCGTGAAGCGTCGCCGAGATTTTCAGCAATTAAAGGCGATAGTGGTACCATTATTGGATTCAAGAATATTGAACAATTGTCGGATCATAGCTTAGAAGAGAACATGGAAACATTCAGGCGTCTTAAAGCTGAATTCCCTGAAAAATTCATTCTGGCATCGATTATGGGACAAAATGAAGATGAATGGGAGTATCTGACTCGATTGTGTGCGGAGAATGGTGCAGATGCTGTTGAGCTTAATTTTTCATGTCCTAATATGATGGAAGAGGGACTTGGCTCAGATATAGGTCAGTGCCCGGATCTTGTGGAAAAATATACTAGAGCGGCCAAAAGAGGAGCAGATATTCCAGTCATAGCTAAACTTACACCTAATGTTGCCAATATGAATCCAGCGGCTGAAGCAGCGATAAGAGGCGGCGCCGATGGTCTTGCTGCAATCAACACCATTAAAAGTATTACAGATGTAAATATTCATACCTATATTTCTGCTCCGGCAGTAAGGATGCAATCTGCTGTCGGAGGATATAGCGGAAGGGCAGTTAAACCTATAGCGCTTAGATTTGTCACAGAGCTTGCGCAAAACCCACTGGTAGACGGAAAACATATTAGTGGTATGGGAGGGATAGAGACCTGGCGCGATGCATTGGAATTTATCCTGCTTGGTGCCGGTAGTGTTCAGGTCACAACCGCGGTAATGCAATATGGATATCGTATCATCGATGACTTAAAAGCCGGTCTGAACTATTATCTTGCAGAAAAAGGCATTGCTAATGTCAGAGATATGCGCGGACTGGCTCTTGAGAGTGTCAGTCAGACAACAGATGTTCTTGAACGAGATACGGTGGTATTTCCAAAATTCAATTCAGAAAAGTGTGTTGGATGTGGCCGCTGCGTGATTGCCTGTGCGGATGGCGGTCACCAGGCACTAAATCTAAACGATGACAGAAAAATCATGTTTAATGGGAACCGATGTGTAGGGTGTCATCTTTGCCTGCTTGTGTGCCCTCAAAGGGCTATTACTTCGAGTCATAAACGAATACACAAGAAGTAATAAGTGAAATAATACCAGGTAAAACTGGGTTATTGATGATGACGGAATGAGATGAAAGTCGATTTTGGTGAACAAAAAACACCCTAGAGATCTTTCCTCTAGGGTGTTGAGAAGCGCGAGACGGGGATC
>DGVW01000009.1:1771-3043 GCA_002396005.1 Oribacterium sp. UBA4274 | reverse complement strand
CAACAGATATAGTCTGATTTTGGAAAATGACGGTTCCAAAGAGCGACAGCTTCAAAGGATGCAATATGTTGTGATTTTCTCAATAGGTGTAATTTTGATCATTACACTTCTGGTTCTTATTTCCAACATGTTCTCCAGATACAAAAATAAGCTTATACAGCTTGCCACAACAGATGAACTGACAGGTCTTGCCAACAGAAAATACTTTACGGCAGAATTCAACCGCAAACTGAAACTGTTCACGGATGAATCTCATGATTATTCAATGTTTCTTCTGGATATAGATTTATTCAAGCAGATAAATGATAAGTACGGACACGCAGCCGGTGATGCCGCTTTATCGATGCTTGCAAATTATATAAAGACCACTGTATCGAAGGCAAATGGCTTTGCCGGAAGATGGGGCGGAGACGAGTTCATCGGTGTCATTAATCTGCCTTTAACTGAAGCCAAAGCCTTACTTTTTGAACTGTGCAATAATATACGTCTGGATTCTCCAAAAGAAGGAGCTCCTTTTACAATAAGTGTTGGTATAACATCGGTAAATGGCAATATGACCTTATCGGAAGTCTGTGAAAATGCTGATCTTGCTTTATATGAGTCAAAAGAGAATGGCAGAAATACCGTTACAGCCTTTTCTGAATCCATGACAAAAGCAGAGAAAGCAACCTCTGCTGTCACCGAGAAAAGTACAGTACCGGATCAAACCAGACCGGAAGCCATATCTTTTGAAATACCTACTGAGATTAATTTGAAACCGGAGGAAACAAGCCTCAGTCTCAAACAGGTTCTGAAAGAGCGCTTTCTTCCGGGAATCATATTTGCCGTTAAATGGATGACTCCATTTGTGGCAGCCGGAGGTATCCTCATAGCATTGGCATTCCTGTTTGATGCCGCCAGCATTGACCTTTCCTCCTTGTCAGCTGATGAAAGATCTTCCCTGGGATCCATGACTTCCATATCTACCTATCTGAAATACCTTGGGGATACGACCTTCAATTTTATGCTGCCGGTTTTTTCGGCCTTTATGGCTTACAGTCTTGCAGGTGAAAGTGCTTTTATGTCAGGACTTGTAGGCGGTTATATGGTGATAAATACCAATTCGGGATTTATAGGCGCTGCCTTAGCAGGTCTTGCCGCAGGGATAATCAGCAGAGAGATCAACCTGTTTACAGACCGTCTGCCGAAATTCATCCGTGGAGCTGCCCCCATAGTTATATATCCGATATTCAGTCTCACCATAGTACAGGCTATTTCATTTTTTATGATACA
>DGVW01000009.1:1150-1568 GCA_002396005.1 Oribacterium sp. UBA4274 | reverse complement strand
GCAAAAGACACCCAGATCATGGCAGCAGTCATGGCCGGAGGCATGGTTCCACCTATCGGAATCGCCATATCAATGGCTCTTTTCAGAGAAAAATTCAGTACAGAAGAAAAGAACGGCGGAATTCTTGCACTCTTCATGGGGCTTTCCTTCATCACAGAAGGGGCTCTTCCTTATGTGATCACGGATTTCGCAAGAGTGATCCCTTCCTGTATCGCAGGCTCTGCGGTTTCAGGGTTAATGTCTTCGCTGTTTGGCTGCAGGCTTCCTGCTCCACACGGAGGAATATTTGTACTTCCTGTGGTTGAACATCCGCTGCTGTATCTGTTATCAATCCTAACCGGTTCAGTGTTAACTGCCCTTATCCTGGGATTATTGAAGAAAAAGCATACTGCATAATGTTATTAACAAAGCCGAAGGG
>DGVW01000009.1:0-1026 GCA_002396005.1 Oribacterium sp. UBA4274 | reverse complement strand
CTATCTCAATCCCTTATGCTTTCTCTTATTTTCGTAAAGCATGGCATCTGCCGATTCCATATAGGAAGACATATTCGTCATGGTTTTAATATCTATTGTAAAATCCATGTATCCTATGGATATTCTCAGCTTGTACGGCTTCCCGCTTTTGGCATTAAACTCCTCCATAAGTTTATCTACCCTTGGAATCATATCTCCGGGTTCAACAACAACAGTACCGTCCAAAAGGCAAAAGCCTAAAAATTCATCACCGCCCTGTCGTCCCACAAGTCCATTTCCAAAAGCTTTTGTCAGGATTTCTGCCGAATTCCTGATTGCAAAATCTCCTTCATCATGACCGTATGTATCATTGATCTGCTTTAAACCGTCCATATCCATATAGAAAATGGCCGCTTTAGAGTTAGATTTATCATACATAATTGCATGATTGATACGCTGATCCAGATTATTCATGAAACCTCTCCGGTTGAAAACCCCCGTCAGCATATCATGCTCTGACTCCCGTGAAAGTCTCAGATTGTTACGGTTCAATACTTCGATAAGTTCCTGCTCATGATGTATAAGCTCAAGATGCTGCATACCCACCGCCATCTGATGATATACCCTGACGAGTTCAGTGGAATCAATTATGCTTGGCCCCACGATCAATACACCTATCATCTCCCGTCCGGTAAGGAGAGCACCGACAGTAAAACTCGGATCCAGCTGAAGCAGCGCATGTTTTGACATATCCTGTGACATAAAGTTTTCCACAAGACGGAAAATCTTATACGATTCCGGGTTTTCAGGCACCCGGATTTCCCCATCTGATAACGCCACCTCAAGATACAATGTATCTCCCATATGAAGTGAGTTATGGTGGAAGTACTCTATAGGTTCAGAAAAACTCAAAAGAGCAGCATCCTTGACTCCAAGATTGATAAGATTCTCAAACATCGCTTTAAAAGCTTTCTTCCTATCCATGGAATTCATCAACGCATCCATGGTGATACGAGTTATATAATGCTGTCGTTTCTGACCTTCCCA
>DGVW01000017.1 GCA_002396005.1 Oribacterium sp. UBA4274 | reverse complement strand
GTGAGCATCAGCTTGATACGGTTAAGCTGATTTACCTCTGAAGCTCCGGCATCATAATCCACGGCAATGATATTTGCACCAGGATTGTGCTTCTTGAGCTCCTTAATAACGCCCTTACCAACTATATGGTTCGGCAGGCACCCAAACGGCTGAGCACAAACTATATTGTTAACGCCTTCACTGATGAGCTCAAGCATTTCTCCCGTAAGGAACCATCCCTCACCGGTCTGGTTACCTATAGAAACGTACTCCCTTGCCATCTTAGCAAGCTCTCTGATATCTCCGGGTGGTGTGAATCTCTTGGATCTCGCAAATTCTCTTCTGGCAGTCTTACGGAAATACTCAAGCAGATTGATAGCACAATTGCATAATGCCTTGCCTTTCCAGCTTGCTCCCAGATTCTCATACTTGAAATTCTGGTTGTAGAAACAGTAAAGCAGGAAATCCATAAGATCCGGCATAACAGCCTCTGCGCCTTCTCTTTCAAGAAGATCCACTATATGATTATTGGCAAGAGGAGAGAACTTAACAAGTATCTCGCCAACGATTCCAACCTTAGGTTTCACAATTCCTTCTCTCAGAGGAAGTTTGTCAAAGTCTCTGATGATTCCCTTTACATTCTTAGAGAAAAGATGCATGGAAGGTGTCTTTCTGGACACAGCATCGATACATACCTTTAACCATTTCTGATGCAGCGCCTCGGCAGACCCCGGAACGGCTTCATAAGGTCTGGTTGCATACAAAGCCCTCATAAATACATCACCATAAACGATAGCCTGCATGGATCTCGTAAGCATAGGCAGTGTGATCTTGAATCCCGGTGTACTCTCCATGCCGTTGGCATTGAGAGAAATAACAGGAATCTGCGGCATACCTGCATGTTCAAGGGCACGACGTACAAAGCCGATATAGTTTGATGCTCGACATCCTCCACCTGTCTGAGACATGATAACCGCTGTGTGATCCGGATCATACTTGCCGGAATTTAAAGCATCCATGATCTGTCCTACAACGATTATTGAAGGATAGCAGGCATCATTGTTAACATACTTAAGTCCTGTATCTATAGCCGTACGGTTTGTGTTGTTAAGCACCACAATATTGTACCCCGAAGCACGGATAGCAGGCTCCAATATCTCAAAATGAATAGGTGACATCTGAGGACACAGGATTGTATAATGCTCATCCTTCATAAGCTTAGTAAAAAGCTTTCTGTCATACTTTGCCGGACGGAGAGTACGCACATAATTCTTCTCATCTCTGACTCTTATGGCAGCAATGAGAGATCTGATACGTATACGTGCGGCACCAAGGTTATTGACCTCATCAATCTTAAGAACCGTGTATATCTTATCTGAACCTGTGAGAATGTCTCTGACCTGGTCAACAGTAACCGCATCCAGACCACAGCCAAAAGAGTTTAACTGTATGAGATCCAGATCATCTCTGGTTTTTACATACTCAGCAGCACGATAAAGTCGAGAATGATACATCCACTGGTCTGTAACCAGAATTGGACGTTCAACCTCAGCGAGATGTGAGATAGAATCCTCTGTTAGGACTGCAAAGTCAAAACTGTTTATAAGTTCAGGAATACCATGGTTGATCTCCGGATCAACATGATATGGACGTCCTGCAAGAACGATACCTCGGTGTCCGGTTTCCTTCATCCAGTGAAGTGTTTCCTCGCCCTTTTTCTGCATATCCAGATGAGCCTGCTCCAGTTCCTTCCATGCTTCATGAGCTGCAGCTCTGATCTCCTCCTCTGTAAAGTTCCATTCCTTAAACTTCTCTGTGATACTTTCCACAGTGAGATCACCTACAGCTCTTATGGAATGTTCCTTTCCAACCGGATGAACGAAAATATTAACAAGCTGATCGGTACAAACCTTTTCATTGGTAAAGGCAAGGAAAGGCTTCATGAACATAACAGAATTTTCCTCGATACCTTCAACATTGTTTTTGATATTTTCTGCATAGGATGTAACCATAGGGCAGTTGTAATGATTGCCGGCATCCGGCGTCTCATTACGCTCATATGGAATACATGGATAGAAGATGAACTTCTGACCGCTTCTTATGAGCCACTCTATATGTCCATGGGCTATCTTGGCAGGATAACACTCAGACTCTGAAGGAATAGTCTCTATACCAAGCTCATAAATCTGTCTGGTACTTGCAGGAGAGAGCACTGTACGGAACTTGAGCTCTCTGAAGAAAGTTGCCCAGAAAGGATAGTTCTCATACATATTGAGAACTCTTGGTATACCGACTTCACCACGTGTCGCGATATCCATAGGAAGCGGCTCATAATCAAACATCCTCTTCAGCTTGTAGGCATAAAGATTAGGTACATCCCGCTTTATCTTGGTCTTACCGAGACCTCGCTCACATCTGTTACCGGATATGAAATTACGCCCCGCACCGAACTGATTGATGGTAAGGACACAATGGTTGTTACAACCCTGACAACGAGTCATCCTGGTGGTGTACTTCAAATTGATGATATCATCAATCGGCAGCATCGTAGTCTGCACACGACCATAGGATGTAAGAGGAACCTTTACTTCCTCAGTCGGCTTCATGTGCCTGAGCTTCTCATTGGCAAGATGATATCTCTCACGCGCGATAAGAGCAGCTCCAAATGCACCCATGATACCTGCGATATCAGGTCTTACAACATGTGCATCCAGAAGATTCTCGAAGGCTCTTAAAACTGCGTCATTGTAAAATGTTCCGCCCTGAACAACTATATGCTTTCCGAGGTCCTTGGCATCTGTTACCTTGATAACTTTAAAAAGAGCGTTCTTGATAACGGAGTAAGCAAGACCGGCGGAAATATCCGCCACGGTGGCACCTTCCTTCTGAGCCTGCTTAACATTGGAGTTCATGAACACCGTACATCTCGATCCAAGGTCTGTAGGATTTTCTGCATACAACGCCTCGTGAGCAAAATCTATAACAGAAAAATCCAGCGACTTTGCAAATGTCTCAAGGAAAGAACCACATCCACTGGAGCAGGCTTCATTGAGCTGAACAGAATCAACTGTACCGTCTTTAATGCGGATACACTTCATATCCTGCCCACCGATATCCAGAATACAATCCACGTCAGGTTCAAAAAATGAAGCAGCATAGTAATGGGAGATAGTTTCTACCTCACCTTCATCCAGCTGAAAAGCAGACTTAAGCAAAGCCTCTCCATATCCTGTCGAACAGCTGTAGGCAATACGTGCATCCTTAGGAAGCTTATCACGTATCTCTCTCATGGACTGTATGGCTGTAGCGATAGGAGAGCCGTTATTGTTGTTATAAAACTTATACAGAAGTTCTCCATCCTCAGATACGAGAGCAAGCTTGGTTGTAGTCGATCCCGCATCTATACCGAGGAAAACATTACCATGATATGTGGAAAGATCGGCTGTTTTGACCTTATCCTTGTCATGGCGGAGGGTGAATGCCTCATATTCCTCTTCATTTTTAAAGAGAGGCTCCATCCTCTTGATCTCAGTATCCATCCTGATACCGTTTCTAAGCATATCGATAAGATAAGATATAGAAACTGACTTTGAGTCCGGAGGACAGTTCAGACATGAACCAATAGCAGCGAAAAGATGGCTGTTCTCCGGTTCGATGATCTCCGGTCCTTTCAGGTTCAGTGTACGTATAAATGCCTTACGAAGTTCAGGCATGAAGTGAAGCGGACCACCCAGGAAAGCCACATGTCCTCTTATAGGTTTTCCCTGAGCAAGTCCTGAAATGGTCTGATTGACAACTGCCTGAAAAATCGAGGCAGCAAGATCCTCACGTGCCGCACCCTCATTTATAAGAGGCTGGATATCTGTTTTGGCAAAAACGCCGCATCGTGCAGCGATAGGGTAAATCATCTGATAGTCCCTGGCCAGAATGTCAAGTCCCGATGCATCAGTATGAAGAAGAGATGCCATTTGATCGATGAAAGAGCCTGTACCTCCGGCACAGATACCATTCATACGCTGATCGATACCACCTTTAAAGTAGATGATCTTGGCATCCTCTCCACCAAGTTCTATAGCCACATCAGTATCCGGACGGTAATCCTTTAATGCAGTTGCAACCGCAACTACTTCCTGGCAGAAGAACGCATCCATGTGCTTACTAAGTGTAAGTCCACCTGAACCTGTTACAACTGTCGCTAAATCGATTTCACCAAGCTGTTGTTTTGCATCATCGAGAATACCTGCAAGTGTACCCTGAATGTCTGCATGATGTCTCTGATAATCAGAAAAAAGCAATGTGCCTTTCTCATCCAGAATGGCAATCTTAACAGTGGTTGAACCAATATCAATTCCAAGTCTGTATTGTTGCATAAAAAATAAACCTCATCTTACTATCATGATCAAAAGACCAGAATAGGTATGAAATGTGTCAAAAGCCTCATCTTTAATCCTGATTAATCCTGAATATAAGCTAATAAAGGTAATCTTGTGACACATAAAACATTATATACTTCCTATATATAAAGGGTATGAACCAAGATGCTATCTTAACATTTAGTAAGATACCATTCAACTGTCATAATATAAAACTTTTGTAAATAAAATCAGGCTTTCAATATAATTTTTTTGTAATTATACTACAAAAGATATATTGAGTTTCAGAAAATTGACGATATGTAGAATGAGTGGTGTTTTGCGTGTTTAAAATGATGTGTATACATTATAAAAATTAAAAAATCGTTATCTTTGTATTTTTTTCAGCACATTTCGCCTTGAAAAAGGCATTAACACCATATATACTTTATGGAAATTTTTTATAAGGGGTAGTGTGTGCTCTTTTATAGAAAATGCGAAACCAATATTTGATATAGCAATACCATACTTATTTTAAGGAGAGAAAAATTGACATTATATCAAAAGCTTGAGAGAAAACTGGGACGATATGCCGTACCAAATCTGATGAAGTACATCTGCGTTATTTATGTAGTCGGCTTTCTTATCCTGTATTTCAATCCTCTACTTTATTTCTATTATCTGGATCTTGATCCGGAAGCCATTCTTCACGGACATATATGGCGTATTGTGACATTTTTGTTCTATCCGCCATCCACAAGTCCAATCTGGATGCTGATAGCAACATTTGTCTACTATAGTCTGGGTACGACACTTGAGTCATTATGGGGTACATTTAAGTATAATTTCTTTTACTTTACCGGAGTCCTCATGCTTGTGGTTACATCCCTGCTTGTATATCTCATAACAGGTTATCCACTGCAGTTGTATCCTACATATATGACTTTCAGCATATTCCTGGCTTACGCACTGACATTTCCGGAATCAACATTTTTGATCTACTTCATAATACCGGTGAAAGCCCGTTGGCTTGCAATAGCTGAAGTGGTACTTTATGTTCTCATGTTTATCATGAGTCCGGATCCCGGCACTAAGGTTGCCATATTACTTTCACTTTTAAATGTGGCATTGTTCTTCTTCCTTACAAATCAGAAGCCGAAGAATCGCAATGTTTTCCATATTAACGATTTTAGATGACTAAAAGAGAACGCTTAGTCATATTTACAGGAGGTTTTTAATGAGAAAGACTAAAATTGTATGTACACTTGGACCAAATGAAAATGATTACACTATATTGAGAAAACTCGCAGACCAGATGGATGTTGCTCGTTTTAACTTCTCCCACGGAAGTCATCAGGAGCACCTGGAGAGACTTGCACTCCTTAAGGAAGCACGTAAGGACAGCGGTCGTGAGATCGCAGCTCTTCTTGATACCAAGGGACCTGAAATCCGTACAGGCGAACTGGAAGATCACAAGAAGATATCCCTTGAGGCAGGTCACGAGATCATCCTTACAACAGAAGAGTGTATCGGCACAAAGGACAGAGTTTATATCAACTACGACGGTTTAAATCAGGACGTTTCAGAGGGCAGCGTTATCCTCATCGATGATGGTCTCATCGGTCTCAAGGTCAAAAGCGTTGAAGGACCTGATATCCATTGCGAGGTAACAAACGGAGGAGAACTCGGCGAGAAGAAGGGCGTTAATGTTCCTAATGTAAGCATTCGACTCCCGGGTATCACAGAAAAGGATATCGATGATATCAAGTTCGGTATCGAGGTTGGTTTTGACTTTGTTGCCGCATCTTTTGTACGTAATGCAGAAACCATCAGAGAAATCCGTAATCTTATTGATACTGCCGGATCCAACATGAAGATCATCGCCAAGATTGAGTCTCAGGAAGGTCTTGATAACCTTGATGAGATCATCGACGCTGCAGACGGTATCATGGTTGCCCGTGGTGACCTCGGTGTAGAGATCGAAGCAAAGCGTCTTCCTCAGCTCCAGAAGGAGATGATAAACAAGGCGAACTTTGCCGGAAAGATCGTTATCACTGCAACACAGATGCTTGATTCCATGATCCGTAATCCACGTCCTACAAGAGCAGAGGTTACTGACGTTGCCAATGCCGTATACAACGGAACTGATGCAGTTATGCTTTCAGGTGAGACCGCTGCAGGTAAGTATCCTGTTGAGGCTCTGGAGATGATGGCTTCCATCGTTGAGTACACAGAGCAGTTCCTTGACTACAACATGTACAAGAAGCGCAGAGTTGACAGCAACACTTATGCCAATATCTCTAACGCAGTTTGTGCAGCATCTGTTACAACAGCATCAGAGCTTCAGGCCAAGGCACTGGTTGTTCCTACACTTTCAGGTACAACAGCAAGACTTATCTCAAAGTATCGTCCTGCTACACCTATCTATGCTATGTCACCAAGTCAGGCATCTGTTCGTCAGATGATGCTTCTCTGGGGCGTAACTCCTATCTGGGCAAGAAGATCAGATACAACTGATGAGCTTTTTGACAACTCTATGGAAGAGCTTCGTACACGTGGAATCGTTGAGAAGGGTGATATCTGTGTAATCACTGCAGGTATCCTTTCAAGACTTACACGTAACCAGCCTGTTACTCCTACAAATATCATGAGAGTAATAGGAGCATAAACTAAAAATTATTTCTCAAATTCATCGAGATGGTATATTATATTTTGATATCCGCACGATGAGGATAAAGGCCTCACAAATGTTATGTTTGTGAGGCCTTATTTTAACAGCCGAGGAGGAAAAACATGAAAACACCGTATGCAACACTTGAACAGATAAAGGCTATCAATAAAACCTATAAAACTCCTTTTTATCTTTATGATGAAAAGGGAATACGTGAAAATGCCAGAAAAGTACATCAGGCTTTCAGTTGGAACAACGGCTTCAAAGAGTATTTTGCAGTAAAGGCATGCCCAAATCCTACCATCCTGAAAATCCTTAAGGAAGAAGGATGCGGAACAGATTGCAGTTCTATAACCGAACTTCAGATGTCAGACGCATGTGGTTTTTCCGGACATGACATCATGTTTTCATCCAATGACACTCCTCTCGAGGAATATGTATTTGCCGATAAGCTGGGAGCAATCATAAACCTTGATGATTTTACTAACATTGATGAGGTACTTGATACTCTTGGATATCTTCCTGAAACCATGAGCCTCCGCTACAATCCGGGTGGATACTTCACCATCGCAAACACCATTATGGACAACCCTCAGGACGCTAAATACGGTATGACCACAGAACAGATCATAGAGGGCTATCGTATACTAAAAGATAGAGGAGTCAAGCGTTTCGGTATGCATGCATTCCTTGCATCAAATACCGTAACAAATGACTATTATCCAACCCTTGCAAAGCAGCTTTTCGAGCTTGCAGTAAGAATCAAGAACGAAACCGGAGTTTCCCTTGATTTCATCAATCTCTCAGGTGGAGTAGGCATCCCTTATAAGCCTGACCAGAAGGGAAATGATATCCTTGAAATAGGAGCAGGTGTTCACAAAGTATATGATGAAGTGCTGGTACCTAATGATCTCGGAAACATCAGCATTTTCACAGAGATGGGCAGATTCATGACAGGTCCTTACGGTGCTCTGGTAACAAAGGTCATCCACTTTAAGCACACCTATAAGGAGTATGTGGGAGTTGATGCCTGTGCTGTAAACCTCATGAGACCTGCCATGTATGGTGCATATCATCACATCACAGTGCTCGGTAAGGAATCAGCACCGGCAACCAAAACTTACGATGTGGTAGGTTCTCTTTGTGAGAACAACGATAAGTTCGCCATCGACAGAGAACTTCCGGAAGTACAGAAAGGAGACTACCTCTTCATACATGATACCGGAGCACATGGTTTTGCCATGGGATATAACTACAACGGTAAGCTATGGTCCAGCGAACTTCTCTTAAGAGAAGATGGTTCTGTCAAGCTCATTCGCCGTGCACAGACGCCAAAGGATTACTTCGCAACACTTGATATCGATGACACCATGGCGAAATACCTGAAGTGATGAAAAAATAATACTGTAAACCTAACAAGACCTCCTGTCATGCAGAAATTCTCATGGCCGGAGGTCTTGAAGTACTTATAGAATATTGTTATAATAATTGACCGTGTAAATTTATTTAATGAGGTACTGAAAATGGCATTAAAGAAGAAACCGGTTACCGGTATGAAGGATATACTTCCTCGTGAGATGGAACTCAGACAGTATGTTCTCAGTGAAATCCGCAGAACCTATCGCGAGTTCGGATTTACAGAGATTGAAACACCTGTCGTAGAACATATAGATAACCTCCTGAGTAAACAGGGCGGTGATAACGAGAAGCTTATATTTAAGGTTATGAAGCGTGGTGACAAGCTTGAATCTGCTTATCAGAACGGAAGTCTTGATGACCTTAGTGATTCCGGTCTCAGATATGATCTGACATTACCTTTAAGCCGTTTTTATTCTCAGAATCAGGCACAGCTTCCGAGCCCGTTCAAGGCACTCCAGATCGGACCTGTATTCAGAGCTGACCGTCCTCAGAAGGGCCGTTTCCGTCAGTTTGTACAGTGCGATATCGATATATTCGGAGACGGTTCCAATGTTTCTGAAATAGAGCTTATCCTTGCTATATCTACATTACTGAACCGTATTGGTTTCGGAGAGAAATACAATTTCAAGATCGTCATCAATGATCGTGAGATCCTCCGTGGTATGCAGGCTTATGCAGGTTTCCCTGAAGAGGATTTCGAAAAAGTATGTATCAGCCTTGATAAGGCAGACAAGATTGGAAATGAAGGCGTAAAGGAAGAACTTCTTTCCTTAGGGTATGAAGAAACAGTTATCGATAAGTACCAGGAACTTCTTGCAGGTATAGGTACAGAGGCCGGTGATATCCGCTCTCTCGGGGATAAGCTTAAAGATGTTCTTCCTCAATCAGTAACATCCAATCTTGCTGAGATAGTTGAAGCTGTTTCTCAGGTAAAGAGTGTCAAGGTTCAGGTAGAGTTCGACCCGACACTTGTACGCGGTATGGGTTACTACACAGGTCCTATCTTTGAGATCAGAGCAGAAGGTTTCAGTGGTTCAGTCGGCGGTGGCGGACGTTATGACAAGATGGTAGGAAAGTTCACTGGTCAGGATACACCTGCTGTTGGTTTTTCTATCGGATTTGAGCGTATCATCACCATCATGCTGGATGCAGATGAGAAGGTTCCGGGAGAGGGCACTAAGACAGCTTTCCTCCTTGATAAAAATCTTGATGCAGAGAAAACTGCAGCCGCACTCAATGAGGCTATGAAGCGCCGCTTACAGGGTGAGACAGTTCTCGTTTCACGCATGAACAAGAACAAGAAGTTCCAAAAGGAGCAGCTCACTCAGGAAGGTTACACTGAGTTTAAGGAGTTCTATCAGGACTCATTAAACTAAGGAAACACTGATATAATCCTGTTTCCCTGAAAAACTACTGATCTGATCAGAGTTTACTGCGACAATCATCCTCGTATAACCAAATTGTGCGGAGATTAGTTTTTTAGATAGTACTGTCGTCTATCATGACGGCATTTACATTGATGAGATATCTATATTTCAGACAACTCATCTTTAATATAATATACAGAGGTATTTCTTATGGCAGAGTCAATGAAAGGTCTGCACAGAACGTGCAGATGTACAGAACTTGATGAATCATTTATCGGTAAAGAAGTTACCATGATGGGCTGGGTTCAGAAGTCCAGAAACAAGGGTGGTCTTATCTTCACAGATCTTCGTGATCGTTCCGGTATTTTACAGATAATTTTTGAGGAAGCTGATTGCGGAAGCGAAGTATTTGAAAAGGCAGCAAAACTGAGATCAGAGTTTGTTGTTGCTGTAACAGGTATCGTTCGTTCCCGTGGTAAGGATGCCAACAAGGACATGAAGACAGGTTCCATCGAGATTTCAGCAAGATCACTTCGTATCCTTGCTGAGTCAGAAACACCTCCATTCCCAATAGAGGATGGAATAGCAACCAATGAAAACGTACGTCTCAAGTACAGATACCTTGATCTCCGTCGTCCTGAGCTCGCAGAACGCATCATGACACGTGCCAGACTCGCATTCCTTATCCGCAAGTTCATGATGGATAACGGATTCCTTGAGATTGAGACACCTACTCTCATCAAGTCAACACCTGAGGGTGCGAGAGACTTCCTTGTACCGTCACGTATGCACCATGGTTCCTTCTATGCCCTGCCACAGTCACCACAGCTTCTTAAGCAGCTTCTTATGGTATCCGGCTTCGACCGTTACTTCCAGCTTGCAAGATGCTATCGTGATGAGGATCTCCGTGCTGACCGTCAGCCTGAGTTCACACAGGTGGACATGGAGCTTTCATTCGTAGACGTTGATGACGTTATCGAGGTTAATGAGAGACTTCTCAAGTATATATTCAAGGAGATCTGCAACGTTGAAATCGAGCTTCCTATCCGTCGTATGAAGTGGATAGATGCCATGAACAATTATGGTTCAGATAAGCCTGATATGCGTTTTGAGATGCTTTTACAGGATGTTACAGAGGTAGTTAAGAACTGTGGATTCTCTGTTTTCGCAAACTGTGCACAGGAAGGCGGCATGATCAAGGGTCTCAATGTTAAGGGTCAGGCCAAGATGCCTCGTAAGCACATTGACAAGTACACAGAGTTTGTTAAGGGTTACGGTGCCAAGGGTCTTGCATATCTCGCAATAAATGAGGATGGTACATACAAGTCATCCTTTGCAAAGTTCATGACAGAAGATGAGCTCAAGGCTCTTGTAGATGCTATGGGAGGACAGCCTGGCGACCTTCTCATGCTTGTATCTGACACCAAGAAGACTACAGTATGGAACGCACTTGGAGCACTTCGTCTCCAGCTCGGTGCAGATCTTGACCTCATTGATCGTACAGCATGGAAGTTCCTTTGGGTTACAGAATTCCCTATGTTCGAGTGGTCTGACGAGCTCAACAGATTCCAGGCTATGCATCATCCATTCACTATGCCTATGGATGAGGATCTCCCACTTGTTGATACAGATCAGGGAGCAGTTCGTGCCAAGGCTTATGATATCGTACTCAATGGTACAGAGCTTGGTGGTGGATCAGTTCGTATCCATCAGGCAGATGTACAGGAAAAGATGCTTGAAAAGCTTGGATTTACTCCGGAAAAGGCTAACGAACAGTTCGGATTCCTTATGCAGGCCTTTAAGTATGGTGTACCGCCTCACGCAGGTCTTGCTTATGGACTTGATCGTCTTGCCATGTGGATGGTTGGTTCAGACACAATCCGTGATGTAATCGCATTCCCTAAGGTCAAGGACGGTTCAGATCCTATGATGGAAGCTCCTGCACCTGTATTTGATGAACAGCAGCTTGTTGACCTCGGAATCGCCGTTGTTCCTGATGCAGAAGACGAAGAAGAATCAACTGAAGCTTGATAGCCTTTAGTTATATGCATTGACATCGTCATTTTTCAGTGGCTTTGTTAAATGAATTTTATGTGAATTTTACGGCCGGGACTTGCATACTATGTGGGTCTCGGTTTATTCTATTTTAAGACAAATACTCGAGAGAGAGGACACAATAGTGACTAGAGAACAATTCCTCCATGAATTAACGGTACAGCTCAATCTCAATGTTTCCGATCAGGTTATACATGAGCAGCTCGCCTATTATGACAATTACATCGTATCAGAGGTTCGCAGTGGACGCAGCGAGGCTGAAGTAGTAGCAGAACTTGGTTCACCGAGACTTTTGGCAAAAACCATCATTGACACTGCAGAAGCTGCCGGAGATCCTGTAGCAAATCAGGACGAGGAGATCAGAGGCACTATTGATACAGAGCCTTATTCTGATGCCTTTGATTATGAACGGTCAAATGCTTACAGAAGTACCGAGAACATGTCTTATGAGTCAGAAACAGAATCTGATGTACCACATCAGAATTATGAAAATGAAAACCGCCATGAGCAGAAGAGTTACTCTGAGGACGGAAGCAGAAACGATAACCAGCGTTCTGCCTTTGACAGCTTTTTCAGGAACAGTAACAGTTCTTCTCAGACAGGAAATGGTAATTATGGCCATGTTTTCTCAACAAGCGGCTGGGGATGTCTCATATTTATGATCATCTTCTTTATCATCCTCAATGTGCTTGTGAACATCATAGGCGGCATTTTGTATATCCTGTCACCATACCTTTTACCTATGATGGTCGCTGCAGTTGTAGTATGGTTAATTTATAACATCATAAACTAAGGATCATAACATTATCTCCACAACATTTTATGTGTGATAGATTTATGATTCGATCAATATAGAACGCGTATCTTGAATTAGAAAAGGAACAGTATGAAAACATTTGAATTAGTTGCACCATGTCATTTTGGCCTTGAAGCGATAACAAAGAAAGAAGTCATTGATCTCGGCTATGATATTACAACAGTAACAGATGGAAGAGTAGGTTTCATAGGCGATGCCGATGCAATTGCCCGTGCCAATGTCTTTATGCGAACACCTGAAAGAATCCTTCTCAAGGTTGGTTCATTCCACGCAGAGACCTGGGAAGAGATGTTCCAGGCTACAAAGGCTCTTCCTTGGGAAGAGTATATCCCTAAGGATGGCAGCTTCTGGGTGACCAAAGCCAGTTCCGTAAAGTCTAAGCTTTTTTCCACCAGAGACATTCAGTCCATCATGAAAAAGGCCATGGTATCAAGGCTTGGTGAGTATTTTGGTATATCACAGTTTGAAGAACACGGAGCCAAGTATCCTATCAGAGTTTTTGGATATAAGGATGAATTCACCGTTTGTCTCGATACATCGGGCGAGTCTCTCCACAAGAGAGGCTATCGTCTGAAACAGGGTCTTGCGCCTATCACAGAGACTCTTGCAGCTGCTCTCATCATGCAGTCCGGCTGGACTAAAGAGCACTCGCTTGTTGACCCTATGTGCGGATCAGGTACATTTGTCATCGAGGCTGCCATGATGGCTGCCAATATCGCACCGGGTCTTGATAGAGCATTCATCTCAGAAAGCTGGACAAATTTCATCGACAAGAAGGTTTGGTACAATGCTCTTGATGAGGCAAATGAGATGGTAGACAACGAGCTCCTCGAAACAGGTATGACCAAGGATGGCAAGAAGATTGACATCCAGGGTTACGACATCGACCCTGCTGTTGTTCCTGTAGCAAGAGAAAATGCAGAACGTGCCGGTGTAGACAAGATCATCCACTTACAGGTACGTGATGTTGCCAACTTCTCACACAGCGGAAAGTTCGGTTATATCATCTGTAACCCTCCATACGGTGAGCGTATCGAGGATAAGCGTAATCTTCCTATGCTTTATACTGAGCTTAAGGAAGCTTATCAGAGTCTCGACAGCTGGGCTATGCATGTGATTACAGCCTGGGAGGATACACAGAAGTATCTCGGCAAGGCCGACAAGAACCGTAAGATCTACAACGGTATGATGAAGACCTATTTCTACTCATATACGGGCAGGATGCAGAACCAGAACAAGCCTCATGATTTCCACAAAAAGGCGTGAAACTACGTAAAAAGGTTTGGATTTAAAATCATAAAGTAAAGAAAAAAAGTACTTCAAAAGTATCTATCAGATACTGGAGAAGTACTTTTATTTTGGCAAAAAATGATTCAGCATCAGGATTTCCAAGAGTCTCTGCATTACAACAAGTCTTCCATACCCATTTTTTGTCACGAAAACAGGTTCGTTGGACTCAGCACATCTACGCTCTATTTCTACAGTATTCTTTAAATCTCTCATTGGAACTATCTGCATGACATGTACTCCTTTCTATGGCTAAATTATATCTTAAATTTAGCCACACACCAATGGCAATAACGTGCTTTATGTATCCAACCACTTTTTTATATACTCTTTTTATTTCAGGTGCTAATGTCTCCCTGACCATTCCTCTTATCTTATGAACTAATTAAATCCTGTCGATATACAACTGTAATAATATAGATAAGAATAATTATCATTACATAGTATCCTGAACACAAATGTATACAGCATTTCTGGATATAGATACTTCAAAAAACAAGGAGCTCGAGTTGAACGACAAAGTCAATGAAAGACAACTGAATATTATTTTCATGTTTATCATCGCCGCCTTTTTGGTGATTATGCTCACTTTTGCATACCTGACTTCCAGTCTGACTCTGAAATATCAGGAATCAGAGACTAAAAGGGTTTCATTAGAGTTGTCTTCTTTTTTAAATGATGTGGTAAATAATCCTTCATCTGATGATAAGGATGCATACCTTAAAGAGCAGTTTGCTGATCAAACCATAGATTATGGTAAAAATGGCATCTCTGTATGGCTCATTGATTCTGATGGAAATATTATGGCAGAAGCCACAGACAGCGATTCACAATTTCAGGTTTCTTATTTGGATTCACTCAAAACCACCGGAAATGAATATGAGCTAAAAAATGACGGTGATTCTATTTTTTTTGCCAACAGAAACATAATAGTGGCACGAAGCATTGACAACGACAAATACAGTCTGATCGTTGAAAATGACGGTTCCAAGGAAAGACAGCTGCAGCGCATGCAATACGTGCTGTTCTTTTCCATGGGTGCAACTCTGATCATCATTCTTATTGTTCTAGTTTCCAACATCATCTCCAGATATAAGGTAAAACTCATTCGCCTTGCAACCATGGATGAACTTACGGGACTTGCCAACAGAAAGTCTTTCACATCTGAGTTTAAACATATGATGGGCACCTTTCCTGAAGATAATACTGAGTATACTATGTTCCTTCTGGATATAGACTATTTCAAACAGGTAAATGATCAGTACGGGCATGCAGCCGGCGACGCTGCTTTGGTATTACTTGCAGATCATATAAAAACCATGGTGAAGCAGATTGGAGGTTTAGCCGGAAGATGGGGCGGTGATGAGTTCATCGGTATCATCAAGCTTCCATTAGAGGATGCCGAAACCAGTCTTTTTGAGCTCTGCGGAAATGTACGGGAAGATTCCGAACGGGATAAGCCTGCATTCACCATAAGTGTAGGAATCACACCTGTAAACGTAGGTATGTCCCTTTCAGAGATTTGTGAAAATGCTGATATTGCGCTTTATCAGTCAAAACAAAACGGCAGAAATACTGTATCTCATTTTACTGATACAGCAAAGACTGAACAAAATGCAGAATCTGTTGATAACAGCATTAACGCATCTAATCAATCCTCTGTCAGAGAAACTATCACCTTTAATACGAACACTACAATAAACTTAACAGAACCGGATAGCACGCTCAGAAATATGCTTAAAGAACGTTTCCTTACCGGAATCATATTTGCGGTAAAATGGATGACTCCGTTTGTAGCGGCAGGAGGAATACTTATAGCATTGGCATTTCTTTTTGATGCCGCAAGTGTTGACCTTTCAGCATTATCAATTAATGAAAGATCCTCATTGGGTTCAATAACTTCCATATCCTCATACCTGAAATTCCTGGGAGATACAACTATCAATTTCATGCTTCCTGTCTTTTCTGCATTTATGGCATACAATCTTGCCGGAGAATCAGCATTCATGGCCGGACTTGTAGGCGGCTACATGATCATTGATA
Source organism: Oribacterium sp. UBA4274 (assembly GCA_002396005.1). Lineage (GTDB taxonomy): Bacteria > Bacillota > Clostridia > Lachnospirales > Lachnospiraceae > Oribacterium. The sequence goes on along the minus strand of DGVW01000017.1, from coordinate 18,772 downwards.
CCAATGCAGGATTTATAGGTGCAACGCTTGCAGGCGTAACTGCCGGAATCATCAGTAGAGAAATCAGCAGCTTTACCGAACGTCTGCCTAAATTTATACAGGGCGCAGCACCGATTATCATTTATCCGGTGTTTAGCCTCACGGTAGTACAGGCAATTTCATTTTTCCTTATAAAACCGGCAACCGCCTTATTGGGCTCCGCTTTTAACAACATACTGAACAACGCCAAACTCACTGGCACACCTCTGGTATGTACAATTGCCGCCGGAATGATGTCAGTAGATATGGGTGGTATCATTAACAAAATCGCCTATAACTACGGAGTTTCCTCCATATCAACACATGAGACCATGATCATGGCAGCGGTTATGGCCGGAGGTATGGTTCCGCCTATAGGTATAGCCATATCTACAGTTCTTTTCAAAGATAAGTACAGTATAGATGAACAAAACCAAAGCGTATTGGCACTCTTTATGGGACTTTCATTTATCACTGAAGGTGCACTGCCTTATGTAATCACTGATTTCATAAGAGTAATACCATCCTGTATCGCCGGATCCGCCCTGGCCGGGCTGATGTCTTCCCTGTTTAAATGCAGCCTTCCGGCACCTCATGGCGGAATATTTGTACTGCCGGTTGTGACACATCCGCTTTTATACGTTCTTTCTATACTGGCAGGGGCGCTTTTTACAGCAGTGATCCTCGGACTATTAAAAAAAAAGAAAACTTAACTAAATACTGGTATACGATCCAGTCAAAGATCAGGATATAAGCTGCAGCACTAATGTGGTCTACGCGATATAAGTATGCACAAATATATTTTATAAAATGCAATGAGTCATATTGACACCGTGTCAGCAGAATGATATATTACACAATACTATATTTAAATCATACTAAAACTGTAGGAGATGCGTAAATGTCCAATATCATAAAAAACAAATCCTTTGACGAGGAGAGAGCACTTTACGGAAGTGCTGATATAGCTGTAGAAAACTGTAGATTTGATGGTCCGGCAGACGGAGAGAGCGCTTTTAAGGAGTGCAGAGACATCTCCGTAGCTGATAGCTTCTTCAATCTCAGATATCCTTTCTGGCACGATGATAACCTGAAAATCCATGACTGCGAAATGACGGCAAACTGCAGAGCTGCGTTGTGGTATACACATGATGCCGATATCAGAAATACTAAGCTGCATGGAATCAAGGCTCTTCGTGAGTGCTCAGACATAAACATTGAAAACTGTGATATCATATCCCCGGAGTTTGGATGGTCTGTACGTGGCATCACCATGAAAGACACCTCTGCGGAGAGTGAATATTTCATGATGCGCTCAGAGAGGCTTAGGTTTTCCAATGTCTCCCTGAAAGGCAAATATTCATTCCAGTACATCACCGATTCCGTATTAGATAACTGCAATTTTGATACCAAGGACGCCTTCTGGCATGCCAAAAATGTTGTTGTCAGAAACAGTATTGTGAAGGGTGAGTACCTCGCCTGGTACTGCGAGAATGTTACCTTTGAAAACTGTACCATCATCGGTACACAGCCTCTATGCTACTGCAAGAACCTGAAACTTATCAATTGTAAGATGATCGATACTGATCTTTCCTTTGAAAAGTCAGATGTAGAGGCAACCATTGCTTCTACTGTCGTAAGTATCAAGAATCCAAAAAGCGGAACCATAAAAGTCCAGGGCGTTGATGAGATCATCATGGATGACAGTGAAGCACAGGGCAGGATTGAGATCACAGGGTAAGATTATCCCTCGAATTCACTGAGTGACCTTTTCCATCTTTGATTATTGTTTTTTACCGGCAATTACGATATTGCCGGTAATTTATTTTATTCACATATTTTTTGAAATTTAATGAACAATCAAACGTAAAAGGAAATATTTACTATGTTTTACCATAACATCAGAAAAGCTACATTCATACGTCGCCCGAACCGATTTATAGCCATAGTAGATATAGACGGACATGAGGAAACCGTACATGTCAAGAACACCGGACGATGCAAGGAGCTTCTGATTCCCGGCTGTGAAGTGTGGCTGACTGAACCCGGAACTCCCGGACGAAAAACAAGATTCGATCTCGTTGCGGTCAGAAAGAGTACCGGAGTGCTTTTCAATATTGACAGTCAGGCTCCCAATAAAGTTATGAAGGAGTGGCTGTCCACACGTAATTATGACATTGTGAGCCCTGAATACACCTATGGCAATTCACGTATCGATTTCTACATGGAACGAGGTGCCGAGAAGTACCTCATGGAAGTGAAGGGCTGCACTCTCGAAATAGACGGCATGGGCTACTTTCCGGATGCTCCGACAGAGCGGGGAGTCAAACATATACGGGAACTCATCAAGGCAAAAGAGTCAGGCTATCATGCCATCCTTGCCTTCGTTATACAGATGGATGGCATCAATGAGGTCAGGGCCAATACAGACACCCATCCTGAGTTTGGCGAAGCTATGGACGATGCTGTAAAAGCCGGCGTTGAGATATGGTTCATGAAGTGTCACGTTGAACCTGATACTTTGGAAATCATAAGTAATTGATAAGTCATATTCAGATGTATATAATCTTAAAGCTGACACTTGACGGTTTTCTTTGAAATCCAACTCAAAACGTCAAAAATCATAGGTTTCCGGACGCAAACAAGGAAAATGCGTCCGGAAATCTCGCTGCGCGAGACACCTTTTTGGCTGACGCCAAAAAACTGCATGTACGGATACCGGATTTCTGGTGAAATCCGGCATCCTATACCTTTATAGAGGAGATTATGTATATGAATATTATAAGTTCAATAAAAGAACGTCTGAAACATCTTGATACTGTAATGACAGTAGCATGGGTGCTGGCCATCATTTCCGCCTTCTTTGTTCACCCGGGGAGAGAGTACATTGACTACATAGACTTGAGGTCTCTCGGCATCCTGTGGGGACTCATGATCATCATTCAGGGGCTTAAAAAAAACTCCGTTTTTGAAAGAATCGCAGGTATCCTCTTATCCAAAGTTCAAAACGACTTCCAGCTGTCTGTGGTTCTTGTGTTCATATGTTTCTTCGGAAGTATGTTCATCACCAACGACGTCGCCCTCATAACCTTCGTTCCTTTTGCCATGATGATACTTCAAAGCTGCAAAAAAGAAGCGCTTATGATTCCTGTCGTGGTATTCCAGACCATAGCTGCCAATCTGGGAAGTATGCTGACACCTATTGGCAATCCACAGAATCTCTATATGTATGGACTCACCGGCATGAGTATCACGGAGTTTATCGGGATAATGCTTCCATACAGTGTACTGTCAGCAGTGCTTCTTTTCATATGCCTTATATATACTGACAGAAAAGTCTCTGCCTCAGCACATACATCTTTTGTGAATGACTTTACGGGATCAAAATCCGATATGAACGATTCGGGAAACTCCGACAATTCATACGCCCGCGGAACAAAACATGAAACACATACGGGATATACATTTGATAACTCGGACAGCAATCATGACTCAGAGCAAAACGGCAGTTTCAAAATTGCTTCAGCATCCGGAAACAAAGCCCATATCACTGTCTACCTGCTCCTTTTTATAGTAGCGCTCATGACAGTCTTACGCGTACTTCCATGGTACAGTTTCTGCACCATCGTACTTGCCGCAGTTTCTGTACTGGACAGAAAAATCCTTGCAAAAGCAGACTACATACTGCTCCTTACTTTCATAGGATTTTTTATCTTCACAGGAAATATGGGCCGCATCGGTTTTGTCAGAAACTTCTTTGAAAGCATCATCGACGGAAAAGAGTGCCTCATCGCCATCGCAGCAAGTCAGGTGATCAGCAACGTACCCGCAACACTCATGCTGTCCGGCTTCGTTTCCAATTACAAAGAACTGATCATCGGCGTCAATGTCGGTGGCCTCGGCACACTCATAGCCTCCATGGCAAGCCTTATTTCCTACAAAGCCTACACTAAAGAGTACAAAGAAAACACCGGCAGGTACTTCACTTTTTTTACCATCGCAAACGTGCTATTTCTGATTCCGGAGGTGTTACTTTGGATCATCATGAGATGACAACAGACATCCATTTATAACAATTGTCTCAATTCAATTGCATACATTGTATTTATTTGTGAAACATGTTGCAACTCTTTGTTAATCAATAAACAATGCCTCATATTTATGCTATACTAAAAGACGGTGAGCCCGCTGCAAAAGGAAGAATTGCAGTGAGCTCAACCGTCATTTTTTGTGTGTATAGTCACAAAAACCAAGGAGGATTTGTATGAGAAAACAAGCATTAGCTATGGGCCTTGCTGCAACCATGGCACTCACAGCCTGCAGTTCAGGCTCAACACCGGTTGCAACAACAGAAGCAGCCAAGGAAACATCAGTTGCAACAGATGCAGCAGAAACAGAGAAAACCGCAACAGATACTGACAGCATCAGCGGCGAGTTTGAGGGAACATCTGCAGGTATGCAGGGTCCTGTAACAGTAAAGCTTACTGTAGAAGATGGCAAGATCACAAAGGTTGATCTTACAGAAATCAGCGAAACAGATTCACTTACATCTGTTGCCAAGGAGCGTATCCCGGCACAGATTGTTGAACATCAGACAACAAAGGTTGATGCAGTAACCGGTGCAACTCTCTGCTCAAACGCAATCATGAGAGCCGCAAGAAATGCAGCAGAGGCTGCAGGTCTTGACCTCACAGAGCTTGATGCCAATGAGTGGCATGCTGAAGCCGGTCAGGATGAGACTTATGACCAGGATGTAGTAGTTGTCGGCGGTGGCGGAGCAGGTCTTTCTGCAGCTATCTCAGCAGCACAGCAGGGTGCATCTGTAACTCTTATTGAGAAAGGTTCAGTTCTCGGTGGTGATACTATGATGGCCGGCGGCGCTTTCAATGCTGTTGACCCTGAAGCCCAGTCAGAGCGTATCATGAGCGAGGCAGAGAAGAATACTCTTGACAGCTACCTTGCACTTTCAGCTGATGATCCTAATCTTCATTTCGATTCATTCCCGGAGTGGAAGGAAGTTCTCACAGATCTTCAGTCAGACCTTGAAAAGTTCTTTAAGGACAATGAAGGCAAGACAGCCGGTAAGGATATGCCGGGATACGATTCAATCCCTCTTCATATGTGGCACATCTACACAGGTGGTCTCAGAGAGATGAACGATGGAACATGGGTTGCTTCAAACATTGACCTCGCAAGAAACCTTGCTGAGAATGCTCTTGATTCATATGATTGGACAGGAGATCTCGGTATCGACACAGCAAGCCACACCGGCGCAGGCGAGACATTATACACAGTACTTGGTGCTATGTGGCCAAGAACACACGCTTACCAGAACGGACAGCCGCTCATTGATGCTCTTAAGGAAGCAGCTGACAAGGCAGGCGTAACTATCTACACAGAGACAGCCGGTAAGTCCCTCATCACAGATGCAGACGGCAGGGTAGTAGGTGTTGAAGCTGAGAAGGCAGACGGAACAAAGGTAACTCTCAATGCATCAAAGGGTGTTATCCTTGCAACAGGTGGTTACTGCGCAAACCCTGCAATGGTTAAGCAATATGATAAGTATTGGGGCAATGACCTCACAGATCATACACTTACAACAAACGTAGGTACAAATACAGGTGACGGTATCGTTATGGCTCAGGCAGTCGGAGCAGGTACAGTTGATCTCGGTGTTTCACAGCTTATGCCTTCATCATCTCCTGTAAAGGGAACTATGACAGATGGTATCTGGGCTGACGCTTCAGAGCAGATCTGGATCGACGGAGAGGGCAACCGTTTCGTAAACGAGTATGCTGAGCGTGATGTTCTTGCCAAGGCATCTCTCGGTCTTGATGACGGTATCTTCTACATCATCTATGCCGGTTCATCAAAAGAGACAGGAAAGTGCGAGGGTGCTGACCCTACATCATCACTTTTCGGAAACACTGTAGAGCACATGGTTGAGACAGGCAATGTATGGTATGGTTCAACTCTTGCAGAGCTTGCTGAAGCTACCAAGACAGCCGCTGCCGGACAGACACCTGCATTTACAGAAGAGGCGCTCCGCGAGACTATCGAGAAGTACAACTCTTATGTTGAGAACCAGAAGGATCCTGACTTCGGCAAGGAAGTTCTCGCCGGTGAGATCGATCTTGAGGCTATCGAGAAGAACCCTGATGTTGGTATCGTTATCTCTCCTAGAAAGGCATCTCTCCACCACACCATGGGCGGTCTTACAATCAACACAGACGCTCAGGTCATCAATGAGGATGGAGAGGCTATCCCTGGTCTTTTCGCAGCCGGTGAGGTTACCGGAGGCATACACGGCGGAAACCGTTTAGGTGGTAATGCTATCGCTGACATCTTCACCTACGGACGTATTGCCGGTGCTAATGTTGTAAAGCTTGGCTGATCACATCCACGGGTTATCCTGAAGCTTCAAACATTAATATAAGACAACATAAAAGCGTTGATGAAAGGTTTCCCCCTTCATCAACGCTTTTTCATTACAGTACTGTATATATTTATCAGACAGAATATGCGTCAGCAGAATATTTTTTTGCAGTAATCAATCACAAAAATCTATTTTTTAAATTGTGACACTTTTGTGACGTAGTATATGTTAAATTTTAAGAAGTAAAATCTGTACAGGTAGTATGTTTTTTATATTTTCACCATACCCTGACGATAGTAATAGTAGAGGGTTTAGGAGCCTTTATAATAAATATGGATGATTCTATAACCGCTGAGGTTAATAAAATATATACCGATTCAACACATGCTTCAACAATTTCCGATACTCTGCAGCTGAACTTTGATTCGCTTACAGGGCTTCTTTGTCGCAGTTCTTTTCTTGAAAAAGCTCAAAAAGATCTACCAAACTTAATAAAAAGATACAAGCACGCAGTGGTTCTCACTCTTGACCTAAAGGACATGAAAGGCTTCAACAGTAACTATGGTCCGGCAGAGGGAGATCGTTTACTGTGTGGTATTTCATGTATTCTGGATCAACACTTCGGCAAATACAACTGTTCAAGGTTCGGTGAAGACAGATTCTATGCACTGACTCCTGCAGAGGGCATCGATATAGAGTTAAACGGTATCATAAAACAGATTCAGAATCTGAACGATGGGCATACCCTGCCCGTACGTATAGGTGTTTACGGTATCGATGATGACATCACCTCCATAGACCTGGCCTGCAACCGTGCCCGCATGGCCTGTGATACCTTGAGAAACAACTATAATTCGGGTTTTGTCTGGTTTGATGAAACTCTTGCTGATGAAAATTCCAAAAAAGAACACATCGTTAAAAACCTTGAAACAGCAATAGCTCATGGATGGATCAAAATCTATCTTCAGCCTGTTATCCGTACACTCACAGGTGAACTCTGTGGTTTTGAAGCTTTGGCACGATGGGATGACCCGGAATACGGCATGATGCTCCCAAGTGATTTTATACAGCTTCTGGAACTCAATCGTCTCTCTAATATATTGGACAATTTCGTAATTCATCAGGTCGCAAAAATGCAGAGAGAACGTCAGGACATGGAACTTCCGGTACTGCCGGTTTCAGTCAACTTCTCAAGAGCGGATTTTGTTATAGATGATCCTGTCAAGAGTGTAGTCGATACAGTAAATGAATACAGCATTCGCAAGAACCTCATCAACATAGAAATAACGGAAACTTCTCTGGTAGCCGATAACGGTATCATCCAAAATGCCATAGACAGATTTCATGATGAAGGCTTCAAAGTATGGATGGATGATTTCGGAAGCGGATACTCATCACTTAACGTGCTTAAGGATTTCTTCTTTGACGAGATCAAGATAGATATGGGCTTCTTCAGTAATTTTAACCAGCGGGCAATGACCATAGTTTCAATGATTGTTGAGATGGCAAAAAAGCTCGGAATGCACACACTGGCAGAGGGTGTTGAAACAGGAGAACAGTATCTGTTTTTAAAGAGTATCGGCTGTGAAAAGGTTCAGGGCAACTACTTCGGCAGTGCCATGGCCTGCGACGATATGTTCAAGTATCTGGATAGCCGGAATTTCAAGTGGGAACAAAGAAATGTTTCTGTGATGTACGACAAAGCCGGACTTACCAATGTTATCGTAGATAAACCTATGGCACTTTTCACGTATGACGGCAAGTCCTTCAAGGGACTCTTCAGTAACGAAGAGTTTGATGCAACCCTCCTCACAGCCGGATACTCAGATCTCAGGGCATTTGAAAACAATATAAACCTTCCGGAAAATCCAAAGGGACGGAAATGCCGTAATCTTGCCTTCAGAGCCGAGTCAAGTTCATCGGAGGAGTACATTACATTTCTTGCCAATGGGAATTACTATAAACTTACTTTTAAAGTACTTTCCGGCAACGACCATAATTTAGTGATCTCAGCCACCATGAACCAACTTGTATATGAGGAAGACAAGGGACATACTTCCGAGCTTGATACCATTGCACGGAAGATAATGTTTAATTACGGCTGTATTCACTATGTTGATACGAAGCTGAAGACCGCCACTATCATCGCGAGCAACTTACCTTCGGAAAAAGTCGGAGATACTATTTCACACACAGATAAGTACTATTCCGAGAATCTGCTCCGGTATATCCACCCAAGTGAGCAGGAAAGATGGCAGTTCTTTACATCACCGGAAAACCTCAGAAGCAAGCTTAAAAATAATAAGCGGGGAACATTTTCCGCTTTATTCCGGCTTCGTCAGATCGACGGAAGCTACGAGTGGACGGAGTTTAATATCACTTCCTTCCGTGGTTCCAATGCCCATAAGCTATTGGTCAGCACCAAGCCTGCGGTGATCAATGATCCTGAGGTTCTGAAAAATGCCACTAAATTACTGAATATAAAAGCAGTGAACCATAAGACAGACCTCTCAGATAATCTTTGGGATATCATGGTCAACAAGAGTGATGCAAAGCTTTTCTGGAAGGACAAAAATCTCCGGTTTCTCGGTGCAAGTAAGGCTTTCTATGAATACTACAAGCTTACTCCTGAACAGCTTATAGGAAAAACCGACAGCGAGATAGGTGTGCAGATTGATTTCACTACGTCGAGAAAAGCGGAGGAAAGACTGATAAACACCGGAGAGATCATAACCGGAGCCGTACGTCAGAATATCGTTAACGGTGCTGTTCATCATATAGAAGTAACCAAATATCCAATGTATAATAATGGAAAGATATGCGGACTTATGGGATTCTTTATTGATGCCGATGTAGATAATACAACTGATCAGTGTAATAAAATCAACATGACCGATCCTGTCACCGGGCTTATGAATATAAAAGGGCTCATGGCTGCATATATTGATCTGAATGACAATTACACAAAGCATCGTGACAATTATATGCTTATTTCTCTGGATGTTCCTGAGTACGCTGACATTCATGCAGACTATGGGGACACGGTTTCTGAAGAGCTGCTCAGAAAAATCGCAGGAGTACTTCAGACTGTATTTAACACAAGTTTTATACTGGCAAGAATCAGTGGAGGCCAGTTTATGATATGTAAGCAAACCACCGGCTTCAATGATATGATGGATCTTATGCAGCAGGCTGTCGGTCATATACGTGACATACATGACATTTGTGGCTTTAAATGTTCCATACATGTAAACTATGGCATGGCCCGTGCATCTGAAACCAATGATGTTCAGGATTTAGTGAGCCTTGCTTACTCTAGAATGAGAAAAATGAAAGAAAAAGATTATTAAGTCTTTAGGCGATTCTATGTTATGAGGCAATAATCAGGACGGAGTTTCGCAAGAAGCTCCGTTCTTTTTATGTTATCATAACTGTAGGATTGCATAGTAAGTCAATAAAAAGGAGAGTGACTATGAAGAAACGTTTACTACAAAGATGTCTTGCGGTTCTTGGCGTGACATCCCTCGTCTTAAGCGGCTGTAACACAGGTTCCAAGAAAGGTGATGCACCGGGTCAGAAACCTGCTGCCGCTACAGAATCAGAAGTGGAAGAATCCGCTTCTCAGGGAGAAACTGAGGTCCCTGCGGAAGAGAAGAAAAAGCCCGCAGCCAATCCTATAAAACTTCCGGACTATACCTTCACTGAGGAAAACTTCCCTCGTATGGATGGTTCCACATCAATGGTGCCTCTCGCCAAAGCTGTTGCAGGAACTCTTTTGAACGTTGACCAGAAAAAAGCAGAAGATCTGTGCAGCTTCAACAGAACCACACAGTCCTTCCGTAATTTAAGCTCAGGCGAGGCTGACATCCTCATCGTCGGTGAACCTAATGCCAAGGTTTATGATGAACTTGCTGAAGCAGGCTTCAAGTACAAGATGGAAGCCATAGCAACAGAGGCTCTTGTTTTTGTTGTAAATAAGAAAAATCCTGTGGATTCCCTCACAACGGATCAGATCAGAGACATTTACCTCGGCAAGATAAAGAACTGGAAAGAAGTAGGTGGTAATGACGAAGAAATCATTGCTTTCCAGCGTAATGAAGGGGCCGGTTCTCAGGCACTCATGCAGAAGCATGTCATGAAAGGCGAGGCCATGCAAAAGGCTCCTAGCGGACTTGTGGCGACCGAAATGGGTGAGCTTATGACAGCAGTCAAGTCCTATGACAATTCGGCCAATGCCATCGGCTACTCAGTATACTATTATGCCAATGACATGAAGATGGCGGATGATCTGAAGATCATCGCAGTCGACGGAGTACAGCCTAACGCAGATACCATCCGCAAAAAAGAGTATCCTCACCTGAACTCTGACTACTGCGTCATACCTGATGATGAGGGTTCTGATAACCCGCGTGCAAAGTCAGCAAAAGTCATCTATGACTGGCTGGTATCTACAGACGGACAGCGTCTCATCGCTTCCAAGGGCTATGTATCTGTAAAGGATGTTTCCGAGTTTGATGACGCGCCGGAAGAAAAAACCAAGCACAACAAACTGTATAATCGTCTGAATGACGCACCGGAAGGGACACTCACCTCTGTGGAAGTACGTGATGATTACGGCATGCTTATCCCGTACTCCGGCAGTCCTCTGTATGTAGATGTCAGCTACGATGACGATGAAGGCTACTCCTATATCGGCGGCTACATGAGCGGTTTCTTTGATACAAACGGACGTCTTGTTACGGACCCTGTATATGGTGGTATACACACCCTCACATACTATGATCCTCTGACCTATAACGAGTATTATCTGCCATTCTACAGCGCAGAAAAATACTATGAGAATGATAACTCCTCGAAACCTGCAGATACTGACGGATACGTTCCGGACGGAATCATTCGCAGTCAGGTTATCGCCAAAGACGGAAGCTTTGTTTCACCTGAGTATGCTTATGTTGCCGGCATGGATGGTCATGTACTCTGCAAGGAAGATACTGAGTCTAATGATTTCGTAATTTACGATACCTCAGGCAAGGTAGTTATGACCTACGAGGAGTTTGATGCTGCAAATGATGGCAGGATCACGGAAATGATGAAGGATGCATATCCGATATATGATGTTTCCTACGGTGAAGGCTACTATGTCTTCTGGCTTAACGACAACTACTATTATGTAGACGAAGCCACCAAAAAGATCGTCATGGGGCCTTACGAGTACGCCCAGCCTTTCGACAATGGTATAGCCCATGTTCGTAAAGATGATTATGCCGCTATGATAAACAAACAGGGGCAGAACATCCTCGGTGCAGGCTACAGCAGTGCGGAATATCTCGCAAATGGCAACAAGCTGGGTGTCAAAGATAATCATGTGGATCTCATCGATCCTTCCGGTTATCTCATTAAAACCATAGACAATTATGATACTATCAGTAAGTTTGACTGGGGATTCTACTTAAGTTCATATCTTGGTGACAGTAAATGGAATGTGATCGTCATGGACAATGACGGAAACGAGCTTTACAAAGAGGATGATAGTCCATGGTTGTTCTGTGACAAGATTCCTGTAGCCTATGCCGATGGTACTGAAAAGGGGCCTACCGGTACCTACTCTGATGATAACACCGGAATATGGCTCATGAATATCAAGACAGGAAAGCGTACCTTTGTTAAGGGTGCTTCCTATGCATATCCGTTCTACACCATGAATGGAATTGCGGATATTCCGTTTATCACTGTTTCGAAATATGATGATAAGACCTACAACTCTACAGAGTGGATCTATGATGAGGATCTGAATGAACGATATACTATCGATGGTTCTTTCAGTGTGATATGCGACAAGATCACAAACGAATGGATGCTTATAAGCTATGAGAATGATGGTTCAAACAGCACCATCTTCGACAAGAATCTGAATGAACTCCGCAAGGTGCCTGCATATCCAAGTCTGTACAATGGTTATGCGGCATACATTGACGGAAACGAGAGTATAGGTCTTGATCCTAGTGGAAATATGATTTTCTGCTATGAGATGACTTCACTTGGTGAGGAATAAATCATTTTTTAGTGTATTAATTAATACAGAAAATGCACGGGCGTGTACCTGGTCACTCGGTTGAAAGTACATCCTGCTTCCATGTTCGTCCCAGCTGCACTTCTTGCAGCTGGATACGTACATGGCCTACGCAGGAAGTTCTTTCAACTCGCAATCACGGCACACATCCCGTGCATTTTCTTTATAACAGCATATACCTCGTCTAAGAGCCAGTGGGCACCAATCAAAATCGGGTCGCTGCAGCGGAAAACTCTAAAGCAAGACCTCTAAGCGGCTCTACGCTACATATAATATCCCTGAACGTTTAAGATTTGAGAACTCTCAAAACATTGTCAATAGATGAAACTGATCCGTTTTTCAGAAGTACTTCGAGGGCTGTTGAAAGTATGCCTTTGTCGATATCGTATACTATGAAGATCATCGGAACTGTGCCGCCGGTATTGTCTCCGGCCTGCTGCATCATGGTTTTGATGCCGATACCGTAAACGCCAAGGGTTGATGCTATCTGTCCGAGTACACCCGGATGATCCACTGCATGTACGCGGATATAATAGTGGTGTGCTCCTTCTCCGGCAAACTCAAGGTCAGAATCATATCTCAGGTGCGGCTGCAGATCGTAAGCTGCGCTTTTCTCTATCTTTCTGGCAACACTCACCACGTCTCCAATCACAGCACTTCCTGTCGGGAGTGGCCCGGCACCGCGCCCGTAGAACATGAGGTTATCAACAGCGTTGCCTGTGATGTAGACAGCATTGAACTCGTTGTTAACATTGGCAAGAGGATGATTCTCTGAAACGAGGGTAGGCTCTACATTGCAGGTCACTTTACCATCTTCGTTGTGGGCGGTAGCAAGGAGCTTGATCTTGTAACCGAATTCCTTGGCAAATGCTATATCATCACTGGTAACAGTAGTGATACCCTTTGTAGGAATCTCAGATGGCTGTATGCCGATACCAAAGAGAAGAGAGATAAGTATAGACAGCTTGTTGGCTGCATCTATACCTTCAACATCTGCGGTAGGGTCTGCCTCAGCAAATCCCTTTCTCTGTGCATCCTTGAGAACTTCTTCATATGGAGTGCCGTTCTCTGTCATCTTGGTGAGGATATAATTGGTAGTTCCGTTCAGTATACCCTGAACCTGACTGAACTCGTTAGAGATAAGGGCACTGGAGATAGCATTGAGGATAGGGATGCCTCCCGCAACACTTGCCTCAAACCGAAGCATAAGCTGATTTTTATAAGCGAGATCCTGAAGCATTTGCCCGTTAACTGCAATTGCTGCCTTATTGGCTGTTACTACGTGCTTACCGGCCTTAAGAGCATCAGCCATGTAGGTTGTCGCAGGCTCGATACCGCCGATAAGCTCGATAACTATATCTATATCAGGATCATTAATGATGTCATAGGCATCTGTCACATACTTTTCCTTAGGTATATCGATACCTCTGTCTATCTCAGGATGACGATTGAGAATCTTCACGATTTCAAGTGACATACCTGTAGACTGTTCAATCTTTGCCTTACTCATCTCGAGGGTCTGATATGTTCCCTTACCGATATTTCCTATTCCAAACATTCCGATGTTGATCTTTTTCATGTTTTCTCCGTAATTCATAATAAATGTATAATCTATTACTACATATTATCATACGAAAACATTCCATACAATTTCATATATGGAATATGAGGAATGCTTTAAAAAAACCGGCCGCAAATCTGCGACCGGTTTTTCATGCTTATATCACTCTATAGTCTGTATAAGAGCAAGTATCTCATCCTTCAGCTTTTTGTTGACAGCTACAGCTTCTTCCCGTGATGGCTGGTTTGAGTAAATGTAGAACTTGATCTTTGGCTCGGTACCGCTCGGACGTATAGCGAACCAGGAACCGTTCTCAAGGAAGAACTTCAATGCATTCTGAGGCGGGATATCCTCATAGCCGTCCTTATAATCGATGACCTTTGAAACCTTGTATCCTGCAAGCTCTGTAGGATGATCCTTCCTGATAGAGCTCATCATACGCTTGATGCGCTGTGCTCCCGGAATGCCCTCGAGAACAAGGTTCGGCTCGTCCTCAGCAAAGTAACCATACTTGTCATAGATTTCGAGAAGTACATCATAAAGAGTCTTTCCCTGTTTTCTATAGTATGCAGCTGCCTCAGCCACCAGCATACCGGCTGAAATTCCATCCTTGTCACGGATTTCCTCACAAGCCGCATAACCTACAGACTCCTCATAACCGAAAAGATAGGTGTAGCCATGCTCATGAAGATATGGAATCTTACCGCAGATGTTCTTGAAACCTGTAAGTGTTTCAAACATCTCCACACCATAAGCCCTGGCGATGATATCGGAGAGGGTAGAAGTAACTATAGACTTTACCATAGCACCTTTCTCCGGAAGAGTACCGGCAGTCTTGTGACCCTCAAGGATATAGTTTACAAGCAGGTATCCTGTCTGGTTTCCATTTAAAGGAATGTAGTTCCCCTCATCGTCACGTATCTCAATGGCAAATCTGTCCGAGTCAGGGTCTGTTGCCATAAGAAGCTCAGCACCAAACTCTCTGCCGTACTGTTCACTCAGTTTAAAGGCCTTCGGATCCTCAGGGTTCGGATAACCTACAGTCTTGAAATCCGGATCCGGCATCTCCTGCTCAGGAACGATCTTCCAGTTCCTGAAGCCACGAGCCTTGAGCATCTCACGGAATGGGATAGACCCACAGCCATTAAGCGGTGTGTACACAAAAGGAATGTCGAGATCAAGCTCCAGTCCCTTGTGAATTGCGAGTCCGAGTACTTTGTCGAGATACTCCTTGTCATACTCCTCACCCAGCACAGTGATGAGGCCGTTTCTCACGCCCTCCTCATAGTCCGACTTCCTGATGCCTGTCCAGATATCGACAGCATTGATCTTCTCAAGCATACCATCGGCAACTTCACTGGATACCTGACAGCCATCCTCCCAGTAAGCCTTGTAGCCGTTATACTCCTTAGGATTATGTGAAGCAGTGATATTGATTCCGGCCTGAGTGCCCAGACGTGAAATCATAAATGCAAGCTCCGGAGTAGGACGGAGATCCGGGAATGTATATACCTTTATTCCATTAGCTGCAAAAATACCTGCCGCAAGCTCTGAAAACTCCCTGGAAAAATGTCTCGGGTCATGGGCGATGACAACACCCTTTTCCATAGCTTCCTTACCATGCTCTACAATATAATCCGCAATACCCTGAGTTGCCTTACCAACTGTATAAAAATTCATACGATTGGTTCCGGCCCCCACCTTGCCTCTGAGACCTGCCGTACCGAAACTGAGATCCTGATAGAAACGATCCTCCTTTTCAACATCATCATCTTTTATAGAAAGAAGATCAGCCCTTAAAGGATCACTTTCATCAAGCTTCTCTAACCATTCATCATATCTTTTCTGATAATCCATTTAATCCTCCATATAGATATAAATTGATATTCACGTCTTTCATTCTCCTCAATTATAACTGATATAAACTCATATCTCCATCAGTTTAATTCAAAGCAATATCTAAACATGGCAAGCAGAATGTACTTTCAATTGAGTGGTACAATGCACACCTATCTCAGATCATGTCACTATGCTGTATATCTCATAAATCCACAGATCAGGAAAATGGATGGGTTGGGCATCTGGCTTGCGAATTGAAAGAACTCACTGCGCAGTCATGTACGTATCCGGATGCACATGGTGCAGACGGTACGAACATGGCAAGCAGGGCGTTCTTTCAACTGAGTGGGCCGATGCCCGCCCGTCCATTTTCCGGGCTAGATTAGATACATTGCATCACTCCCTCAACACTTATTGCACGAAATTACCAAACCCCCATTTTAATGCAATAAACGTACGTTAAAAACGAAAACAATCAAAAGAGAAGATTCCCCTAAACCGCTATTATAAGTACATCAGATAAATGATTAATACCTGAACGGAAGCCACTACGTACTTCGCATCGTGAGCCAAAGATAAACATTAGCCCCCGACATCATAGTACCGGAAAACGCACAAAACCTGCGTTTCTGACAGGGCGAGCCCCTCAGTTGTATATGTCTAAAATAAGAAAGTGAGGAACAGTAATTATGAACAAACTTCCTGTTGCAGTACAGGTTTACGGACTTAGAGATCTTCTGGAGAATACTCCTGAGAACTTCAAAAATGTTATGAAAAAGATCAAGGAATTCGGTTATGACGGCGTAGAACTTGCAGGTCTCTACGGCCTGGAGCCTTCATTCATAAGAGATACTTTGAAAGAAATCGGCCTCGTGCCAATCAGTGCCCACGTCGCATTTCAGGAAATGATGGACGACCTTGACAAGGTCATCAGGGACTACTCTGAAATCGGAGTCAAATATCTCGTTATGCCATACATGGCAGAAGAGTACCGCCCAATAAATCCGGAAGGCTTTGAAAAGTTCCTTCCTCTTCTCAATGAAGTAGGAAAGAAGATACATGATGCGGGCATGACATTCCTCTATCACAACCACGACTTTGAGTTCGTAAAGCTTCCTGATGGAAGATATGGCTATGATGCAATGTTCGAAGCTATCCCACACGACAATCTCATGAGTGAGCTTGACACCTGCTGGTGCGATGTTGCTACAGGTGAGGCACCGGCATTCATCAAGAAGTATACAAACCGTATCCCTGTAGTTCATCTCAAGGATTACATCAAGAAGGGTGAAGTCAAGAACATGTACAAGCTCATCGGTATCGAAACAGAAGAGTCTGAGGGGGACACAGGATACTTCGGGTTCAGACCTGTAGGCTTCGGTCAGATGATCTGGGAGCCGGTTCTCGAAGCATCCCTGGAAGCCGATGCCAAATGGGTAGTCGTAGAGCAGGATGAGCACTATGAGACAGACCCGCTTGAGTGTGCAAGAAGAAGCCGCGAATACTTAAAGATCCTCGGCTGGTAATAGTCAGAAAACATAAATCACTAAGGAGATAAATCATGAATACAAAGAAAGAACTGAGAATCGCTATTATCGGATGTGGAATGATCTCACACCGTCACATGACAGTTATACAGAACTTAAACAAGAGAGGTGAGAACCTCCGCGTTGTAGCCGCTGCTGAAATCGACAAGGATAAGCTCATGAAGTGGGGCAAGCAGTATGGATTATCTGAAGACTGCTTATATGAGGACTTCAGAGAGATGTTAAAGAGAGATGACATCGATGAGGTAGAGGTTTGCGTTCACAATAACCTCCATACATCTGTTGCAACAGCAGTTATGGCTGCAGGCTTCCCTTGCTACTCAGAGAAGCCAATGTCAGCAAGCTATGCTGATGCCAAGATCCTTTATGATGCACAGAAGAAGTACGGTCAGAAGCTTGCAATCCAGATCAGCTCCATCTACAACCCACAGACAAGAATTGCCAAGGAGATGATAGCAGAAGGTAAGCTCGGTAAGGTTTACCATGCAAGATCTGTAGGTCACAGACGTCAGGGCCGTCCTGGCTATGACATGCCATTCTTCAGCCGTGATTTCGTAGATCCTAATGTTGGTGTTCACGGACCTCTGTTCGACCTCGGTATCTATCACATCGCTCAGATGCTTTATGTGATGGGTATGCCTGAGCTTGAGAGTGTTTACGGTGCAACAACCTGTGACTACTGGAGAGACAAGAGAATCGATGATGCAGTTAACTGCCACACACCTGTTGAGGATCTTTCAGTTGCCATCGCACGTTTCAAGGGTGGTCTTTCCATGGACATCTATGAGGACTGGGCTATCCATATGGATGAAGTAGGTACAAGCTTCATCGCAGGTTCTCTCGGCGGTCTCAAGTTTACAGATGTTGACCAGACAGGCGGACCAATGGCTGTTCCTGAGGGCGGCAGCATCGTAGGCGGCGGCGAGCTTCAGAAGCCAAGACTTGAGTGGTTCGGTGTAGATGAGAAGGGCCGTCTCTTTGACAACAAGTTAGAGTGTGCAATCGGTGATGTTACAGGAATGCAGGAGATTGCTCTCAATCCTGATATTGAAAAGTTCAATGACAACCAGCTTCAGTGGTACTCATACCTCCGCGGTGAGCTTACAGATGAAACAAGAATCGATTCTCCATACATCGCAATGCAGACAGCATTCCTTTCAGAAGGTGTTGTTCTGTCCAATGAACTCGGCCGCAGCGTAACTGCTGATGAGATCAGAAAGATGTCAAAGTCTATCGCAATCCGCGAGCAGAAGACACCGTTTGGCGTAATCAAGTACGACTTCGATGATTACAAGGCAGAGTGATAATACCTAAACCATAAGCTTCAAAGCAAAAGTATAAAGAAGACATTTTACGTCAAA
>DGVW01000086.1:1736-7015 GCA_002396005.1 Oribacterium sp. UBA4274 | reverse complement strand
AGTCTTGTTATCTGTCTGTTTATTCTGAAAGTAGCTTATGATATTTCCCGGGATGCGCTGGATAAAATGCTTGATACATCCTGTGACAAAGGTTTTGAAGAGAATCTACGGACTTTCATTGAAGATCAGCCGGGAGTTGAACACATAGACCTGCTTCACACAAGACAGTTTGGAAACAAGATCTATATCGATCTTGAAATCGCGGTTCAAAGAGACATTTCCCTTGTGGAAGCTCATGAAATTGCAGAATCCGTTCATAACAATGTCGAAAATAAGTATCCTAATGTAAAACACATAATGATACATGTTAATCCGGTAGAGTAATATTCCGATTAAAATCAATAAATAGAAAGAGCGAATACCAATTTTGCGGCACCTATTCTCCGAGAGGACTATCCTTTCTTCATAGAAAATCTGTGATCTACATTTGCAGACTGGAGCTGAAATCTTTTTCAAAGAAGGCGTATTTAAAATGAAATATGTAAAAGAGATTGCATGGATAATGGCCTTTACCTTTATAGGAGAGGCCCTCAACAAATTACTGCCATTGCCGATCCCGTCAGGGGTTTATGGTCTTGTAAGCTCTGACTACTTCGGACTTTTCCTGAGCATCGGACTGTTTATAGTAGCTCTAGAGATAAAGAAGAAGTTTAAGCTTGCCATATTGAACCCGTTGCTGGTTTCAACGGTACTTTGCATCATTATCCTTCTGGTGTTTGACATCCCTTATGAAACCTATAGAGACAGCGCAAAGATGCTTAGCTATCTTTTGACACCTGCTACAGTTTGTCTTGCGATACCCATGTACAAGCAGCTAAAGCTTCTGAAAGATAATTTGGCAGCTGTAGTTATCGGTATAATCACAGGAACCTGTTGCTCGATCCTCAGCATTTTAGCCATGGGAAAGATATTTGGTCTGACCAATGAACACATCGCAACACTTCTTCCAAAGTCTATCACTACCGCTATAGGTATGGGAGTATCAGAAGAAGCCGGTGGCATAGTGACTCTTACGGTTGCGGTGATCATCATTACGGGAATACTCGGAAACATGATAGCTGAGACAATATTTAAAATCTTTTATATCGATCATCCTGTGGCAAAAGGACTGGCACTCGGAACTTCAGCCCACGCAGTAGGAACAGCAAAGGCTCTTGAACTAGGAGAGGTTGAAGGAGCCATGAGTTCACTAAGCATTTGTGTTGCCGGAATATTGACGGTTATTCTTGTGCCGCTGGTGAGTGGGATGATGAATTAAAAGGCGGTATTGTATGCATACAATTCATTATCATCTTCCCGGGTTATTTGAGTTTTATGAATTATATAAAATATTTATCCCCCTTTTCAGAGAACACCGGGAATACTTTTATGACTGGTGTGAAATAGGTTCCATATATGGAGCTCCGGGAGATTGTCTCTGGGGAGGCGGACGCGTCGGTTTTGGTGAAGAGAATCCCGATAATGTAGTTTCACTGATGAAAGAATATCAGGTCTCTGCACGATTAACTTTTAGTAATTCACTGATAAGCGAAAAGCATCTCGATGACAGGAAATGTAATCGTCTATGTAACCTGTTTGAGAATTGGAACGGTGTTAAAAATGGTGTAATCATTCATTCCGATCTGTTGTTGAATTACATTAAGAAAAATTATCAGGGATTTTATTTCGTCTCATCAACTACTAAGGTTTTGACTGACTTTGAGGATTTAAGGATCGAACTTAACAGAGAAGAATTTCGATATGTAGTTCCTGATTTCAGATTGAATAAAAGGTTTGATGACCTGAATACTCTTACCGAATCACAGAAACAAAAAGTTGAATTCTTATGCAATGAATGTTGCTGGTTTGGCTGCTACGACAGAAAAAAATGTTATGAAAACGTCAGTCGAAAAAGTCTCGGAGAAGATTGTGAAGATCATATCTGTGTTTCGCCGGATGCAGAGTATGGTTATCGTTTCTCGGAGGCCATGAAAAATCCCGGGTTCATAGGTCTTGAAGATATAAAGAATGTATATACCCCTAAGGGCTTCTTTGAATTTAAAATAGAAGGCCGAAGCTTGGGCAGTGCATTAATCCTGGAGTTTCTGCTTTACTATATGACGAAACCGGAGTATCAGCTAAAAGTGCGGGAAGAGATATATCTTGATAGTTCACTGGATCTTTTTTAATAGTATTTCGTTTATATTTGCACTTTTCTTTTATATATCTTTATGCCAATAGAGCTGTATAACGAAAAAATTTCAAAAAGGTATTACACAATATGTTTTTTCTGTTATAATGCCGACTCGTTGACAATTTTAAATGAAGATGCAGTATAGGTATCATTGGAAACCCACACCTCTCTATGGTGATAACGAACAACACACTGGAGTCTTCCGTTTTTTTGAAAGGAGAACTTTAGAGTGTTACCACAGAATAAGATTCAGGATGTTATTTTTACTATTTTTATGGCTTTTGTCATGGTTTATGCGATGATCTGCTACAACATTTCCCTTAGTGTAGGCGGAATGCAGAATTTTGTTTTCATTGCCGCATTCAAGGAGATGATCATCATGTGGCCTATAGCCACCGTGCTCGAGCTTTTATTTGTAGGAAAGCTTGCACAGATTCTTGCATTTAGATTTGTTACACCGGGCAAGGATCCTTTTTTGTATAATCATATGCACCGCATCAAAGCAGATACGGCGCAGAATTATAAGCTAAAACTCACATCTTGTGTCATCTCGAAATCCGTCATCATAAACAGTCTGAAGATAAAGCCCCACAAATGGTGCTTTCTGAGTTATAGCCTCACAGGCTTTCTCATTCCATTTTATCGTATCTTTACGTCCCGAAAAGTAAGCGGAGTTTACTTCTGCAAAGAAATTGCTGAGTTCTTCATCAGGCTCAGCAATGCTCCTTTTCAGCATCATAGTTGAAGTATCTTTAAAGAATTTTTCGGCATCTTTCGAATGTTCAAAGTCAAGCTTTTCGGTATGGTAAGAAGCCTTATCTCCCCTAAATTCTATAACCCCGTACTGACATGGAGCCACCATAAGTGAAGAAGTCGCTATATCTTTAAGTCCCGATTCGCTCTCGGCTATATTCTGTATATGCATATGGCCGCTCAGATTACAGCGCACACCATATTTTTCATAAAGCTCGCAAAGTTTCTCATACTGTCCTATGACAAATCCATCAGTAAACATCGGATTATGCGGGATCAGGTTCTGATGGCTTACGGCCAGCACCTGTTTCCCGGATTTTTTGGCATCTAAAAGCTGATTCTTTATCCATGTAAGCGTTTCGTCCTTGAGTTCCCCGGGTGCCTCCTTTGTGTTGACATCCACCATGAGAACTCTTACTCCTGAGTCAAGCTCAGTAATATAACTAAGTGATGAATCATCCCGGGCTAATGCTTCGTCATAGCCAAAATCTCTGTAGATTTGCGAAAAGTCTTCGGCAGAAACATTATCAACCATGGTATAACCGTCGCCCTCAAAACATGCCGCTCCGCGACTGTAAAGATCATGATTTCCGGGTATCACCAGAACTATAGTCCCTGCCTCTTCGATGGATTTCAGTTTTTGAGATAAACCTTCATGACTTGCCCTTGCGCCGTTAAAGGTCAGATCTCCGGACAGGATAAGTACCTCCGGGTTTCTTTTGATGATTTCATCCACAAAGGCATCAGTTATTTCCTCACAGTACTGCATGGATTTTCCGTCGGCATTCTCAATCAGCTCTGTGAAATATTTCCCGCCATCCGTCAGCTCCGGCGCTATATAATGAATGTCCGTTGCCACACATATGGTGGTTTCGAATGATAATATTTCCTTTTCAGGAGCTGCTGACTGCTCTGGATCTGGACATTTCAAAATAAGAAATAGAATTAGTACAAGTATAAAAACCGGCAGTATATATTTTAAATATTTCATGTTAATCTCCATTTCGCTGGCAAGCAGCGGAACATATAGTGATAAAAATGTAACAAAATGCCAAAAAAATTAAGATTGTTGATATCGCTTAATTATACAATGATGGACCCATAAAAGTCAGACCCTCAAAAACCTCCCGGATGGTAATCCACCGGTACCGATCATAAGAATTTTACGTATAGATGCGGTAATATAGAGCATTGCAAAAAAGAGCGGAAGGAAAAGTGTTTTTAAATACCAGTTTAAAGAAAGTGAGGTACTGATTATGAAGTATTAGCATAAAACGATAAAACCATTATAATATTAATCAGTACAAGTATGGTTTTTGGTCGTTTCGTTTGTGAACAAAATAGTAACTGGGCCTTGTGAAAGTTCTTTGAAATGGGAGGGACTAAATCATGACTAGAAGTAATTTAATGAGATTTTTAGTTTGTGTTGTCTCTTGCTCGATGCTTGCAGGCTGCGGTGGTGTTACAAAAACAGCAGAACGCAATGTTACGGAAAAGCAGGAGGAGTCTGTAGAAGAAAGCAAAGAGACATCAGATGATAGCTCTGCTGAATCATCTGAAAACGAGTCGGTTCCTGGAAAGAATGAGGATACTTCAAAGGAAGAGAAATCCGCTGATAAAAATAATGGATCAGGTAACTCAAAATCAGAAAACAAATCACTTGCTAAGCGTCTGTCTGGCAAATACAGCTATCATTACGGCGGTGAAAATGGTGATGACGAATACTATATCATGGATGTCGTTCCATTTGGTGACAACCTCTATGCTTATTGTGGACAGGCAATGGCAGAAGATGCTGAGAAGCTTGGTGCATACAGCTTCTGGGCTTGCGAGTTTATACCAAATGATTCGGAAGAACTTAAAAGCGAATACCGCGATATGGTAACAGTAAACGAACTGAGATTTTCAGTTATGTCAAATGCAGGATTGTATTGGGATAATGGTAAAAAGGGTACTATCACTCTTACGGATGAAGGAATCCTATTTGAGGGATTTGAACAGGATGATTTCCTGGTGCCTGAAAACGATGACAGCAGACTTTTTCTGAAGGATGACAGAGTGGAAGATGCCTTCGTATACCTTAACAGGGATTCTGAAGGTGGAGATAAGGAGTTGCAGGGATTATGGATCCTTGATAATGCTGATGGAACGGATCTTTATCTGGAATTCACCGGTTCTGATCTCTATATGTACAAAAAAGACCCGGAAGCTGAAGTTTTCTATGCGGCAGGCGGATGTGAGTACGGGAAGGAGTCATTCTCCTGCCAGGCAAACCGTCTTGGATATGGTGGAATGCCTTTTGAACTTTCATGTGAATATAAAGTCAGTGGGGATGATCTGACTCTGAAAATTG
>DGVW01000086.1:0-1687 GCA_002396005.1 Oribacterium sp. UBA4274 | reverse complement strand
AAATTGAAAACTCTGAATTTCCTGAGGTACTTCCTGAAGACGGAAAATATAAAAGAGTTAGTGACGGTAAGGTTCATGTAACAAGCATGGATGAAGTTGTAAAGAATACAGGAAAAGAATCTGAATCGGGCAATGCGGATCTGGCAGCTTATGAAGCGTTATATTCTCCTGTCCTGGAGGAAGTCCGCGAAGTTGTAACCAACGGTTATGATCATGATAAGGAATACAAGTACGTATCGAATGGACTGATGGAGAAATGCATGTATCCCGGTGATCAAGATCTTACAAAAACAGTTGGATATGTACTGATGGACGTAAGCAGAGATGGAATTCCCGAACTGATCATAGGATGTGATGAAAAATTTGGTGATAACGATCCAAGGAGTTACATATTTAACGTATTCACTTTAAAAAATGATGAAGTACTTAGCGTATTTGAAGGCTGGGCAAGAAGCAGTTATCAATGGATGGGAGACGATCACTTCTACTACAGCGGTTCCGGCGGAGCAGCGATCACTATATTCGGCGAAAATCATCTGAGTGCAGACGGCACAGAGATCGTATGGGATGATTTTTACTTCTCTGATGAAAAAGAAGCCGGAAAAATCGGATTTTATCACAACACTTCAGGTATATTTGATGCCGGCAAGGCAGAAGAGCTTGACATGTCAGACAATGAATTCTTTGCAAAGATGGAAGATTATGAGGCAGAATGCAAGCTTCTCTCATGGACTCCTGTCGGGAAAGGCTGAAAAATGAGAAAGTCATACAAAAAACAATTTATTGCAGCCTGTGGGATCATCATAGTTCTGCTTTCGGGGTGTGAATCAAGGGATCAGATAATGGATGGTGACGGTATGTTCCAGACATATCCGTATACAAAGATAACTCAGGATGAAGCGAAACGCATGATGGAACAGGATGATGATAATGTGATAGTAGATGTCAGGAGACAGGATGAGTATGATGAAGGGCATATTCCGGGGACCATAGGTGCCTGTCTAAGGACCGACAGGGACTTCCGGAATCACAGGCCAAGATGTATCATGGTATTAACTGGTTCAGGCTGTCTGATGAAGCTATGTGGGAAAGCTGCTTGATATATTCAAAAAACAGACCACCTAGAAAAGCCGGAAGGGATTTTATTGATCTCGCAGTAGAGCAAGCGAAGAATATAAGGTGAAAACGTACATCATAAAGGAGTCCAAATGTTCCGTTTAGCAAACTATAGCGAAGATAATACTGAAGAAGGCAGCGTATATCGCTACATTAGCGTAGCTGTATCGAAAACCATAATAGATTGTCTCGACGAGTATCTTGATGACACCGAAAAGTATGATGTGTTTTTTCAGTATACTTTTTCGGACAGTTTTTTTGTGAGTTTAAGCCGATATGTGTTACCGAAAGCATTATGCTTAGATGAAGGTGATGATGAACAGGCTGGCTATGAGTTCACTTTTCCAAAAATGAGGCGGATGAGAGAAGATGCTTGACCAAAATGCCGGGTATGGATACAAGTATACCTGTGATATTTTCTCCGATATAGGCATTAAACCACCGCTCATGCTACTCGGTACAGAAGAAGCAAACCGGATTGCAAATGAAGAAGAGGGTAAAAGGATCAGGGAGTACATGGATGGGTTCTATGGAAAGATTACAGGCGAGAAAGAAAGGGATGGTTTATGAA
>DGVW01000001.1 GCA_002396005.1 Oribacterium sp. UBA4274 | reverse complement strand
TTTTTATAGCATTATTCATTTCTTGATGTTATATTGTCTAGGCAAAAGACGATAATATGTTTAAATCAAGATTAAAAGCACAATATTTTAATGAAATTATTTTTAAATAGTTGTTATTATTTGGGAACTGCTGTCGATATTATAAGCAGAAGGAACTCATTGATTTAATTGTGCGTTTATGCAAGGAGGCAATTTATGGACGTCAATTTACGTACAAGTCTGTTTGGTAAGGTTGGTTTCTCCAATACAGATAAAAATGTAAACAGAAAAAACAAATCCTCTTCCGCATCATCCGCATCTTATGTGAAAAGTTATGATCAGGCATCCTTTTCGGCCACTGATTCTGTCAGCAACGAAAGTTTCGCTTCAATGCTCGCTTCCAAGACTGCACAATCTGTAAGGGCAGGTTCAGGAGTAAGCGATGCAAGAGTCGCCGAACTAAAAGCACAGGTTCAGTCTGGCACATATAATGTGGATTCTACCAGAATAGCGGAGCGTATGCTTGGATACAGAGGATGATTACGCTTGAGGAGGCGATATGGCAGACTCTGCAGTATTTAATGAATTTGCAAATGTTCTTAAGGAACAGGCAGCACTTGTAAAAAAGCTCATACAGCTTGAGCGTGATTTTACGGTGTCAGCTTCCAATGATAACACGGATAATCTTGAGAATCTGGTGAAGAATTCTCAACCTGATCTTCTTAATTTCCGTGGACTGGAAAAGAAGCGAACTAAGCTCGCCGCACAACTTGGATGGAAAGGGTTACGGTCCTCTCAGATTTTATCTCAGTTAGATTCGGAGAATCGCGATATTCTTGAACCTGTTTTTCAGGAGCTCAGGGAATCTCTTGAAACCTTAAAGAGTGCGCAGGATGCAGCTGACAGGATTATGAAGATAAGGCTTACCGATGTAAATACTGCTATTGCGGGCCGTCCGATACCTAAAGCTTTTCAGGATACTTTGGCGTAATTTTACCTTTTAAAAACGGATATTGTTTATCAGTGGTTGTATAAAGTCTTATACAACCACTTTTTTATATTTATTTTACCCCGATTAACTAATGTTTAGTCAAAGATTGACGATATTACAAACAGAAATATGATGACTAAACTTATTTATGTTTAAATAGGAGGTAATATATGGTTCGCGCAACATTCGCAGGATTCCAGACAGCCCTTACAGCTCTACAGGCGAACTCAAAGAAACTTGATGTAACTTCGCAGAATCTCGCTAATATGAATGTTGAGGGTTATACCAGACAACAGCTGAAAACATCCAGCCTTAACTATGAGAATCCGACATCTTTCTATATGAATGAGAATGATGTTAATGTAGGTTTTGGTGTTTCTATGGATGCTGTTGTCCAGTTAAGAGATAAGTTTCTGGATGTTCAATACCGAGAGCAGAATGCTCCGACATCCTACAATGAAACTATTGAGTACTCTCTTAATGCCATAGGTAACTATTTCGATGAGTCAAATACAGACGGCATCAGACAGTCTTTTGATGATATACAAAAGGCTCTCACCACAATGCAGGATACCTCCAAGGTTCAGGATCCTGTATATGAAGGACAGCTTCAATCCACTATGGACGCTACCTGTGTACTTCTTAACTCTGCCGCAAGAACGATAAAAACTGCAGAAGACAATGAGTTTGAAAAGCTTGCCGGAGCAGGAACATCGGAAAACGGTGCCGTTGAAACTATCAATACTCTTCTTCAGGAAATCGGAGAACTTAATCAGCTTATAAAGCACAATCAACTGATAGGTAACAGCGCATTGGAACTGCAGGATGAGAGAAATCTGAAGATAGATCAGTTATCATCCTATATACCTATCAGCGTAGAATCATTTTCAGATACCTATGAAGTCGATGGTAAGACCCGGTATCGAATATACAATTATGATGCCAATGGTAAGGTCTGCGGAAGATCAGACTGGCCGGAGGATCTGAGAATCAATCTTAATTACACCACAACTGATAGTACAGGTGCCAGAGTCAATAAATCCATAACATTGGTTAACGGTACTTATAAAGATGCTGATGGCAGGAACTATGGCTCAGTAAAGCTCACTGAAAGGGCCGCCAATACTGAAACAGGTCAGAAAGAAATTAAATATACTAAATGGTCAAGTACCAAACCTGCAACTACAGGTCCACTAGATGTGCAATTGGATTTTATATCAGTGGCTACCGGCGAAAAAGGTGGTCCAAAAACAGCCGATACTATAACTACCGCAAACAGTGCTTCTAAAAGAGGTGATGGTACTGTGCGATTCAATGGCGGTTCTGTTCAGGCAAGTATCGACATGCTGGCAAAATCAGATCCTAACGGTACCGCAACGAGTGGTCTTAAGCAAGGCACCTATTACGGCTATGATTACTATATGGATCAGCTTGATAACCTCGCTCAGAATTTTGCCTTTGAGATGAATGTTTATAATCACATGGGCAATAACTGGAATTATCCGGATGTCACAGCTGAAAAAGCCAAAACTAATGCAGAAACAGCATTAGAGGATGTTGCGGAAAATAATAACTTTCTCATGCTTGTGAACAGAAATACACAGACTGCACAGTCCACAGTATCAAAAGATGCCACAACAGGTAATTACACTTCAATGACAAGTGAAATTACAGCTGAGAATATAGCCCTGAGTGCAAACTGGGTAAACGGCTCAACCAAAGTTGGGCTGAAGGGTTCTGATTCAAACGAAACAATTTTAAACATGCTTAAGTCTTTTACTCAGCCTCATGAACTGCTCGGTGACAAGACATTTGCAAACTACATGAATACACTTAGCACTAAGCTTGCTAACGATCAGTCCAATAACAAGGATGCATTGGACACCAACAAGGCTGTGCTTAACAGTATCTCATCTTCCAAGGATCAGATATCCGGCATCAGTCTTGATGAAGAGGCAGCCAACATGATGACCTATGTTTCATCTTACAATGCTGCGGCAAAGGTTATGAATGCTTTTGACGAAACACTTCAGTCGCTTCTTGCAATAGTATGACTTAGTTCAGCACAACTTATAAAACCAGGCAGCTACTTTAGAAATAAAGTATTATCCATATCACTTATTCAGTATGTGAATGTTTAAGCCGCAAAGGAAGGCGGCAGAATGGAGATCATTATGAGAGTTACAGGTTCAACCTTTTATAAAGATTATGCCAGAACTGTACAAGATCTGAAATCCGAATATAACAAAAGCATGGATCAGGTATCAAGCGGCAAAAAATATGCAAATGCAGCAGAAAGCCCTCTCGATTACTATGCCGGAAAGAAAATTGATAACCTGTATAATGACGCCGAAGTAAAAGATACCATGATAAAGGACGTCATGAACAGATTGGAACAGCAGGAAACTGCATCAAGAACCTTTTACGGACAGATGCAGAATCTGACTGTAAAGTATGAACAGATGGCATCTGCTTCCTATCAGGGGCTTGAAAGTACTGTTGATACTATGCATACATATCTTTTAAACACTCAGCAGACCATGGCCCAGGATCTTAATGCATCCTATGAAAACTATTATGTCATGGGCGGCAATGACGGCACCACGGTTCCTTTTACTATGTCACAGGATGGCATGACACTTACCTATCACCATAAATTTGCCGGTGATAAGAACGCAACAGTGATGTCTATGACATATGACCCGGATAACAAAGAATATGTTTACAGTGGTACTTATTATACAGAAGATGCTACTGGTAATCCTGTTGAAAAAAAAGTCTTATATGATCCAACGGATCCTAATACAAAACCATCTGAAGCAGATCAAAAAGCAATATTAAAAGAGATTGTCACTGCTATGCGTGAACAGGGACGTATGTCACTAGGCTATGGTGATATTACAAATTTAAGCACATTACCTGATACCTACTATGGTGGTCTCAATATGGTAACCGGACTTACTTCAGATAAACTGCGCGCAGAGTGTGATGCAACAAATCTTGACGCCAATATCGAAACTTTTAAAAACGCAATGAATAAATCTGCTTTTGCGCTGAATTCTCAGGCAATTTATTCTTCAGGTAAATATTATGAATCTTTTAGAGGACCGGAAGAAGCTAAAGAAGCCGCCTGTCAAAAGATGAACGCAGATCTGAAATATGTTATCGGAAACTGGGATCATGCCATGATCGATGTAAGTAATACCTTCCGTCGTATAGGTGTTGCCTACTCAACTCTCGAAGATGTACAGGGCAGATTACAGGTTGCACAGGATAATTATCAAAAGGAATATAACGATCATCTCGGTATTGATACCTATGATGCTATCGTAAAGATGTATCAGGGACAGTTCGCGTACAACGCTGCCATGCAGGTTGGTTCCAAGATAATGCAAAACTCATTGTTTGATTTTGTACGATAAATATTTCATCACATATCCAGGATCAAATAAGCATTAAACATTCGGCTCATCTGTCATGTTTATAAGTAGTTGTAATAATTTTTTCAAACTTATAGCAATAATTAATATTATAAGATATACTTAATGGAGGTTGTCATTCATGTTGACATTAGACACTAGAGATTACGGCACAATTGAGTACGAGGAGTCTGATCTTATTCATTTTACGGATGGACTGTTCGGTTTTAACGACTTAAAGGATTACATTCCTCTCGTTCTCGATGAAAATGAAGATAATACAATCCTTATGCTTCAGTCTATTGAAAACGCAGACATTGCATTTGTGATTATCAATCCGTTTTCACTGGATCCGGATTATAATCCGGTTCTCAGTCCGGAAGAGTTATCCTATCTCGGTGTAAAGTCAGAAAATGATCTTTCATACTATGTCATCTGTGCTCTTCGGAAGAATCATCTTGAAAACACAGTCAATATGAAAGCACCTGTTGTAATAAATCCTGATAAGCGTATCGGTATGCAGGTTATACTTAATCAGTCTGAGTATGAGTTCAGAAAAAAATTAAGTTCTTTTGCTTCCGTTCAGGAAGGGCTCACGGATTAGGAGCCTGACGCTTGACAATCGGTTGTACCGATAAGATTAAGTATAGGGTAGGTGGTCAGATGCTGATATTAAGACGTAAAAAGAATGAAAGTATACTAATTGGAGACAATATCAGAATAACTGTTGTTGAAAGTGCTTCAGATGGTGTAAGACTTGCTATAGATGCTCCTAAACAGATTTCAATTCTACGTGAGGAGCTTTCTATCGCTGAACAGGAAAACAAGAGTGCTACTTCACCTCATCCGTCCGCTATTACCGGATTGCAGGATTCTCTCAAGCATATAACACTAAAGAAGAATAAGCCTGCTGATGATTCTCATGATTCAGAAGCTAAAGTCGCATCTGAATCAGACAATTCATCATCTAAAGCTTGATTTTATTGATTATTATTTAAGCCCCTCGTCATTATGGCGAAGGGCTTTTCTTGTTCTATGTTATATCGTTTATTCACCTGACTGATGCATGATAAATCGTCACTGATTGTCCTTGTCTTCCACCTCTTCAATAGTAGGAAAATGCCACTTTTGGACACCTACAGAATTATGATTTTCATCCTGGGCAACTACGATTTCAGGTTCTATCGGTCTTTTATCCACACCATTATCCGTCTGCTGTTCACCTTCCTTTCTGAAACTGAACTCAAGCTTTCCTGAATCGGTATACTGAGGTGTTATGGTAACCTTATCAGATGTACGGTTTTTATCATTGGACAGAATATTATTGAACAGTGACACGTCCATGCCAAGTAGAGAATTACCTTCAAATTCTTCAGGCTTTTCCCTCTTAGGATTATTTTTAGATTCCTCTGAGGCAATGCCCTCTCTGTTTTCACTAACCAAGCTACGGTCATCTTCCATTTCTGTAAGCTTAGGAAATTCCCATAGTCCTATGGCCGTTTCAGCATTCTCATCTATCCTGAAATCATCTTCTGTAACATTTTCTGCTGCAGACGCCTTGATTTCTTCTTCCAGCCTCGACTTCTGTTCCTGATCAGCCTGAACCGAATCAAATATTTTTCCGATCTTACTGTCATCTTCTCTGGAAACTGACATATCCGTCATTGAAGCATTATTGATAGCTCTTGTGGTCTTGGTTTCCTTAGGAAGATAAGAAATAGGTCCATCAGAAGTTTTCATGTCAGAAGAGGATACTGCTGCGTCAGCAGAAATTTCTGTACTAACTTTAGGCTTACTGAGTCCCAGCATATCCTTTATCATCCTGCAGCATCTGAAAATCCAATAAAACGGCAGCAATACAGGGACTTTTTGAAGTGTAGGATATAAAGAACTCATATACTTGTATTCCGGGAATATCCACAAAATCTGCTGCTTTACATGATGCCAGTACTCACTGCGTTGTTTCTTACGCAGTACTTTCTCTTCTTCCCTCTTCTCCTTATCAAGCTCTTTTCTGATATCATTGCTGAGAGCATTGGCCTGACCCACCATTTCGTTACCGATAACACCGCTGCTTAATATACGACTCTCCAGATTATCGTAAACATCTGCATCCTCAATAATGAGATCTAAAACATCATCTGCCCTGTTACCGAACCATATTGCTGAGACATGAATCATGCATTGTGCAAGAACATCTATCTTGAACTCCTTGAATCTCGCCCATATGAATGTCTGATTCATCTTGCCCTTGAACTGATGATAAAAAAGAAATACATCCAGTAATTTTCGTATAGTCAGTGAATTCTCACAATAGTTGTAACATATCTCTGCCATACGGAATACAAAGCTTGATTCAAGTGAGAAGGTATGCATGGAGTTGAAGGTTCTGTCTATATATGCTCTCTCCATGAGAGATGTCATACACTTCTGATAGTTTCTGGTGATAAACGGAAGCTTATAGTAGATCTCAACCATAAATCCGTTACCACCCCTCATATGTTCACCAAACTTTGGATAAAAATGATCCGTAATGTATCCAAGATCTACAAGAAACCCCTTGGCAAGACTATAGTCCTTCTCATTCAAAAGAAGTCTAAGCGGACTGTTACTGGCACTCTCAGGTATCCTGTAAAGTCTGCGCGTAGCCGAAGACTCCAGTACAGTAGCCGCTATCTTATGCTTGTTAAGAAGTGTCAGAATCTCAAGTTCAGAATTCTCATAACTTGATGAATACATGAGACTTTCCTGATAACGTTCAAAAAATCTTTCTCCCCACTTCTTAGGAACCTGTTCGGAAGCTCCAAGCATACCTATATAGATAACATTGGCAATCTTATGATAATCTGCAAGGTGGAACAGTCTCTCCCAATCCATCTTCATGGATTTTCTGGGAATATCCTTTTGCTTTATAACTGCACCAACAAGATTGATAAGATACCTGCCTTCAAAAACTGTACGATTCATCCCCATCCTCCCGTAAAAGCAAAACAAATATGCTTTTATAGTAGTTACCCAAAATTTACTTTTACTATTTCTATTTTAACACAAAAGAACCACAGAGATAAACTCTCTGTGATCCTTCTTACTTCAATTATATACCATCATCATACTACCCATGTACAACTAGTCCTTATAAAAAGATTGATCTCTGGCAAGACGCTTATTCAGAATCCTGTCCTGCATCTGAAGATCTTGTACCAATGTCTTCGTCTTAAGTCTTATTTCCTTAACAAGTTTCTCATCTTCCGTTTCAGGAACGATACTCTCGGGTTCTGTGTAGATAAGTCTGTGAGCCGCAAATGCTGCCTTAGGTCCTGTTTCTCCAAGTAAATGTATTTTCTCTGTAGCCTCCTCGACTTTCCTTATGGCAAGATCCCGTTCCTCAAGAATAACTTCTACAGTAAACTCATCGTTTCCGGAAAGCGCATCAGATAGCTTGTCTGTAATAACCTTTATATCTTTAATGCTGCTATATCTTCGCTGATATAGAATTGCCAGATCCTCGACATTCAAAACATCTTCCATGCCTTACTCCTGTAAATACATCACTTAAATCTGAATCACATGAATCAACACCTGAAATGTAGGACCTTCATCCGAGCTTATCCAACAACACTGGCCTCATGAACCTCATGTGTATCCTGTACCTTTTTACTTGCACCGTCAAATCCATCTCTCAGATTCTGTATAATCTCTATAAGCTTAGGTATCTCACCTGCCAAACGCTTACCACCTGCACGAACCTTCGAAAGATCAAAAATGATATAATCATACAGCCTTCTGAGATCCTTACTAACAGGTATAGACATATCAAGCGTATGGATAAGGTATCTGATTATCTTCTGAGATTTTCCTATATACTCCTCAAATGTCGTCATATCTCCATCTTCAAGTGCAATATGCGCCTTTCTTAAATCCTTCATACACTCATCATATAAAAGAATCAAAAGTTCCACTGGAGACATCGAAAACACCGTATCCTCTTTATACTTTGCATAAATCATGAATGACACCTTCTCTTTAAGTATGTAATTAACTTCATTTATTAACACATATTATATCGACCTAAATCCTCAATATGATAAGCCTGACAGATAACTAGCCTGAGTATTCATGCTATTTATGAGCTTTTCAAGATTTGAGAACTGTTTGATATACCTGTCCTCTTCCACCTTGAGTTTAGCTTTCCACTTATCTAAATCTGTATTGAATCCCTGGATTTTATCATATATTTCATTCTTGGTCTTGGTAGCTACAAGTTTTTCCGAACCAGCTACTTCAATAAGACGTCCATAGCTGTTACCGTTTCTGGAAGCATATCTCGTAGCATAAGGTGTTAACTGCTTATTGATGGTCTGACCAAAACCGGTCTTTCCTTCACTTCCGCACATGATTTCTTCTACTTTTGATGAATCTGATTCCATCGCTTTACGGAACTTATCTTCATCAAATGTAATCTGACCACCATCTGCATGATCGGAGCTAAGAGTTATACCGATACTCTCAAGGTCACTGTAGCTTATTCCTCCCGCTACTATGTCATTCATCATGCCATGCAGTTCAAAGGCAAAGTCACGGATTTCGTTATCGTTATAAAGAATTCCCTCCTTTGCTTTATTGGTC
Organism: Oribacterium sp. UBA4274; assembly: GCA_002396005.1. Classification (GTDB taxonomy): domain Bacteria; phylum Bacillota; class Clostridia; order Lachnospirales; family Lachnospiraceae; genus Oribacterium. The sequence goes on along the minus strand of DGVW01000001.1, from coordinate 10,666 downwards.
CACTTCTCAATCTCCTTTTCGGTCATCTCATCTTCCTGCTCTTCAGTAAGAGGATCATAACCCTTAGCCGGTCTGGTAGTTACATGAGTATTAACTTCCTCTACCATCTTGTTATAGGCTTCAATGAAAGATTTTACTCGCTCTACCGCTTTATCAGCATTTGCAGTAGCTGTAAAGCTGACACTTGCCGATGCATCATAGGTTACATTTCCGGACCCATCCACATTTATGTCGCCAAATGTTCCACTTGCTGTAACCTTAAGTCCATCGACATTAAATGTATTGGTATGACTCTTTATGGCTACAGGCTTTGAACCACCATAGCTTACATACATTTCTGCATCTTTACCGGCTGTAAAATGTGATGCCTTGTCTCCAAACAAAGCCTCCGCTTCTGAACTCAACTCTATGTCACTTTGTTCTCCGGTTTCCTTGTCAAAGAACATGAAACTACCGGTACTTTCTACATAAGTAGCCTTAACTCCTGCATCGCTGCTGTTAATGGCATTTACGAGATCACTGATTTTTGATTCACCGGTAACATCAAAGGATTTGCCATTGATGGTCATGGCTTTGATTTTATCTTCATCAAATCCGGTAAGTTCACTCAATTTTGTACTCTTAGTTGCTACAGTATCCGAATCTCCTACTGTCATCTTCTTTGATGTAAAGTAGGAAGATGATGCCAGCTGACTTACACCCTTAACAGATACATAGTCCAAAAGATTTGAATATCCGGTAGCAGAAACAAGCGCCGTGGACGCACTGTTACCCTTGACTGTAACTACAGATTTCGCATATAAATCATTGTTTACTATACTTGTTTTTCCGGAATAGCTCAGATAATCATCTTCCATGTCGATCATCTTATCAGTGATGCTGTTGTAAGCCTCCTGACGCCACTCCTGCTTTGTGATACTCTGCTGTGTCTTTGTTATTTTATTATTTGTGTTTAATGTTAACTGCTCTATCAATGCATCACGATCAAGGCCGGATGCAAGTCCTCCAAAACCTTTTAAAGAGGTATTTCCTAATGCGCTCGATGATGAGCTGCTGCTTGATGATACGTTCATATGATGCTCCTTCATTATAAATACAAAGGCCTTCCTTGGCCTATTTACACTTTGTCCTACCTATTTTATCGACACAAATACGGTTTTAATAATCTAAATAACAAAAAAACGCTTAAGAAATAATAAAATATTATCCCTTAAGCGCAAATATTTAAATTGATTTAACCATCACTGTATACGATCATTACCATGATGAGGATGGTCCTTGACATCTCTTATGGCCCTCATGATAGATGTAAGTATATCCATCTTATAGTTTTCATGGTAGAAACTGATTCTTGCAGATGTTGATTTTTTATACATAACCACATACATTGCAGGCAAATGTGACAGAGTTGCAGCAAGCACGTCCGCCTGGCAGCGCTCACAGGTACAACATCCTGCATTTTTCATATACGCAAGTATATCCTCACTCTTCAGACACTCCTGCATGATATTTACGATATGGAAACCTTCCTGAACCTTGGCCTCACCAAACACACTCTGCTCAAGTCTTTTCTGAATAGCATCCGATAAGATATCTCTGTCTTCTTTAGACTCAACTCTTATGGCTCTGCGTTTCTCCTGAACAACTTCATTACGAAGTTCTATGTTGTCAAGACCGTAAGCCGGACCTCCAACACGTCCTGCATCAACTGATTTCTTATTCTTTTTAGTTCTCTCATCATCAATATCCATAACATTCGAATATTCCTGATTTATCCTTATGACTTTTTTTGTGGTTTTAGGCATCTCTTCCACTTGAGAAGTATTCTCAAAAGCTGCTGTTTCAACCGCTCCATCGGCTAAAACATTTGACGGAAGATCATCCTCGTCATAAACCATATCCTCACGCTTAAAAAATTTCGGAGCATCCTTCAGACCCTCTCTGATAGTGTCAGCAATACACTCTGCAAAGTCTGCCGCAGCTGTAGTCGTCTCGAAAGTCTGACTTTCATGCTTATTTTCCAATGTTTCTGTACTCATATTTCCTCCTTATGAGTTGCAAAAGCACTTATCTCATCCCCTTAACTAATCATCCTTTATCATACGTTGAAAACAAGGCAATCTCTGATTCAGTAGGGTAAGTATCAACCTCTGCATTTATACTGTTTTCATCCAGATCATGATAGATAGTCCAGATACCGGAACCGGTTTCCTGTTCTCTACGTAAAAGTGATGTATTCCATACACTTGCTGTTACTTCATCATCATCTATGTAGTATATAATATCGCCATAGTCATTATAACCGTAATGAAAATGTTCAACATCCTTGAAATTTTCATCATTTATATCAAGTTCAAAAAATGCGACGTCATTTATGTCCTTACTAATGATAAGCCACACCTTTCCGCTCTGTTCTTTCCTGAGAACTGCACTTTCATCAGATGTATAGTCAAGTTCCATGACGGACTGAAACTTCTGTTCTTCCTCATTCCATAAAAGGACTTCCAGCACCTGCTCCGAATCAGCAAATCTGTTGACTACTACTATATCCCTGAAACCGTCACTGTTTACGTCATACAAAGAAAATCCGGCATCCTTTGCAGATAACTGTGACAGTATTGCCTTCTGATCTGATGTAACATTTGTTTTTTTATTTAATGCTGTTATCGTCTTTTGGAGACTTTTTTTGGCCTCTTTTCTCCAATTGTTAAAAGCCACAAGTTCGGTTCCGTCTTCTCCAACAAATTTATCTCTTTTATAGGTATATGTATTCTTCTGCTTTACCCCATTTATACCGAGATATACTTTCTTACCTGTCAACTCATCCACAACCCATTTATCAGCAGCCATAAGACCCTTGGAACCAATGTAATACTCATTTCCATTATAGGTTATCCACTGGTTTTCCACAGGCTCATCATAGGTTTCATAGTAATACCACTTACCGCTGTCATATAACCAGGACTCTGCTTTTACTTTGATGCTAAAACAAGATAAAAGCAACATAGAGAGAATCGCCGCTTTTATTTTATTTTTCTCACAAAATGATTTTATACGCATAACTAATCCTCCCCTCATAGTTCACTCTCAGCTATAAATGCTTGTTTTCATCATATATAAATATAAGCACGAGCTATACACTAAAGGCAGGCATTCTCTGCCTGCCTTTAAACTCTACTTATACGCCCTTAAAATCATTCTTTCTCTGCTCTTCATATCTTCCGATAAGAGTATCCATGATATGTACGAGATGTCCGATCTCAGGCTTTGAAAGCTGTTCATCTGCACCGAGTTCTTTACCCTTTGCACGCATCTGCTCATCGATGAGTGATGAGAAGATAACTACAGGCAGGTGACGAAGATGCGGATCAGACTTGATAAGTTTTGTAAGTCTGTGTCCATCCATCATAGGCATCTCAAGGTCAGTGATGACGATACTTACCTGCTCATATACATGAGGATCGTCCTTGATGCTGTCAAGATAGTTCCAACACTCCTGACCGTTATTAAACATATGGATATCCGTAAATCCTGCTCTCTGCAGAGAATCGAGAATCATCTTCTGTAAGAGAACAGAGTCCTCCGCAATAACTATAGGTGACTCATTGATAGGACGATCACCCATTTCATCAATCTCTGATACCTGAATCGTTGTTTCAGGAGAAATCTCAGCTACAATTTTCTCAAAATCAAGAACTGTTACCAGCTGGTCATCACATTGAGCAATACCGGTAGCTACAGATTCATCACCTGAGCCCAATGTCTTATCAGGTTTCTGGATACTCTTCCAGGATATACGGCTGATTCCTTCGATACTGTCTACACGGAAAGCAACCATCATTTTATTGAATCCTGTTATGATAAACAGATCTCTGTCACCGTATTCCTTACGTTCACCCGTGAGGTACTGTCCAAGATTGATAACTGTGATAAGTACATCTCTTGGTTTAAAGAAGCCTTCAACCGCAGGATGTGAATGCGGCATAGGTTTAACTTTTTCAGTCATCATGATCTCGACTACCTTGGCAACATTGATGCCATAGTACTCATTCATGACCTTGAACTTCATAATCTCAATTTCGTTCGTGCCGGACTCAAGCAGTATTCCGTCCTTCTTATTCTTCTTCAATTCAAGTTCCTCCTAACGGGTATATTTATAAATGTTTCTCAGGACGACCAAAAGTTTTTATTACAACGTCCCCCGTAGCCACATTCAGACTCATTGTTCTGGCATAATTTGCTCCACAGTCTTCCGCCCGGATATGAAATCCTTCTCTCTGCAGTATCTGTCTCACAGTCTGAGCATTTCTCTCGCCTATATTACCAAAACTGGCATTTCCGCTGATTTCAAACATCTTGGCGCCACCGGCAATTTTTACTATTGCCCTGCTCTTCACCATTCCAAAAGCGGTCATCTTACGGATAGTTTCAGCAAGTCCGGTATCAGCATATTTTAAGAGATTTGCATCATCTTTATTCTGTCTTATGGGGAGCATGATATGAAGTAATGCACCCAACTTTAAAACAGGATCATAAAAGGCTATGCCTATACATGAGCCCAGCGCAAATGTGATGATCTCACCTTGACCACGCGTAAGCTTCATGTCACCGATCCCGACTTTTAGCTGTCTATCCATAGATTACGAAACCCCTAGCTTCTCCAAAATACGATTTAAGGATGCAATGTCAGGCAACATAAGCAGCCAATCGTTATATGTTCTACCATCTATTACAAAATCAGCATTACAGTACATAAGCTTATCGGTTTCGTACCCGTACTCCGCAATAGGTACCGTAAGTATAGCTCCAAGCATATTCACAGCAGCGCTTGGTACAGAAAGTCCTATATTCATATCAACCAGCTCTGTAAATGCATTAACATAAGAGCAGATAATAATATTACCTATTTCCGTCAAGGCTGAGTGCGCCATGGAATCCATTTGTTCAAATCCGGCATAGGATATGCCCATCATCTTATCAAAAATGGTATTGGCAAATTCAAGATTAAACAGAAACAACATGAGACCATTTATGTCACCATCCATTTTTACCAGCGTCGCACCTACAATCTGTTCAATATCTCCGCCGATAGCCTCAATAGCCTCATCGTAGCCTAGTATCTTAACCTGTGGGATAGTAATGCGAACCTCTTTCTGGAGCATCTGTGATAAAGCTGTAGCAGCGTGTCCCGTACCGATACTTCCGATCTCCCTCATGACATCCAGTTCCTGAAGGTTCATTTCCCCATAATCCTTAATCCTCATTACTTAATCCCCACTTATAAAAACTAACCGCGTAGCCCGTTAATAGTTGATTCTATTTCGTCTGAAGTTGTCACAACCCTAAGCGCATATGAAAACGCTCTCTGACTCTCGATAATCTTTGTCATTTCTTTGGCCAGATCGGTACTTGAACTTTCAAGAACACCCTTCTGTACATGCGGATTCTGTACCACAGCCGCAACATTCTGAGTGTCACCTTCCTGAACCACAAACTCATTATCACCTCTACTTAATAATCGGCTTGGATGTGGAAAAGTATAAACACCAATCGTAGGTTTTTCTGTAGTTTCTGTAGTTTCTTCGGTACTTGTTGAAGAATCATCATTGGTTTCCGAACTCTCATAGAGAGTTTGGAGATCAATAACATCCGCCTTTAGTTTTTCTCCATTCTGATCAAGGACATACTTTCCTGATTCAGTCATAAGATAGAACTCTCCGTCCTGCATCTCTCCGAAATGAAAGTGTCCGTTTCTCGTGTATGAAATAGAATTATCCCCGGGATCCTGCAGCATGAAAAATGTATTATTATCCATGAGAGCAAAATCAGAATTCTGATTAGTGACATTAACACTTGATACATTGAAATTAGTATTGGTCTGGTGTACAACAGCGCCTGCGCCGGCCTGAAGCTCTGTTACAGCTTCTCTCGAATCATTGAGATTATAGTTGATGAGTTCTCTGAAAGGCGCATTTTTAGCCTTAAAGCCCGTTGTATTAATATTGGCAAGGTTGTTTGAAGTAACAGCAAGCCTCTTTGTGAAATTATCAGCCCCCACGGCTCCTGTCCAAAAAGACATATTCATATACAGCACTCCTACTCACTTATGTCACAATCCTACGAATCAAAGTCTGCCAACATCTGACGAAGATTTGGCCATAACAGAATCATACATCTTAAGCATCTGAGCAGCACTCTGAAGTGCTCTCTGAGATGAGATCATAGTAGTCATCTCATCTACAAGATCAACATTGGCCTTCTCGAGCATCGTCCAGTGAAGTTCCGTACCCTCAGCGCCATTTACTACTGTTGCCGCCTGATTGGTACTGTAAAGTCCATTGTCCTCTTTATGAAGCTGAGCAACATCCTGAAAACTCACAAGCTTTATCTGACCATAATTAACTGCAGCGGTTTCACCCTCTGGCACCGCAGTACCTGCCGTTTCAGTAGGTTTACCTGTTTTTTCCGCAGCGGCTCCGGTATCCACCAAAATATTACCTGCAGAATCAACCTGAAAATTTTCAGTCGGAAATCTGATAGGCTGGTCATCTGCTCCCAAAACGCGTCCAAGACCGTTTAGCTCGAGATATCCCTCACTGTCAACAGAAAAGGATCCGTCTCTTGTATATCTTACTCCGGCCTGGGTTTGAATCGAAAACCATCCATCTCCGCCTATTGCGAAATCATATATATCATCTGTTTGAACAAATGAGCCCTGATCATAGTTTGTGTACGTCTGATCGGCAGCAACTATTTTGGATGTGGTCGTGAGATCAGTAGGATTGTCTTTATTGTACCTTCCTGTGCGGATAAGCATTTCCTCCTGAAATGTAGTCGCAGTCATAGTATCCTTTTTATAACCTGCTGTCTCTATATTGACCATGTTGTTACTGACAACGTTAAGTCTTCTCTGCTGTGTAAGCATCCCGGATGTCAGATTGTAAAATCCCTGATACATCTTTACTCCTGTCTGGCTCCCGCCTGTTAAATGGCTCACTAAAAATTTTAAATAGCAGATGTAAAAAAATTTCGTCTATATTCCCTTAGGACATCTTTGCCATATAGCTCTTAAGCTTCTCGATTGCTATCGAATGAAGCTGAGACACTCTTGGCTGACTGATATTCATAACCTCTGCTATCTGGTTCATATTTAATTCGTCAACATAATAAAGAGATATAACCTTTTTTTCACTATCTTTTAAAGAATCAATGGCTTTTGCCAATGTTGCTACTGTTTCGCCTTGCAAGAAACTACCCTCCGGTTGTGTATTAACATCCTCTGACGCTACCTGAAACAGCGTCTCATCATTATCATCATAGGTCATGTCCAGTGACAGGACATTGACCATAGTTCTCATTCTATCAACCTTTTTAATCTTCTTTACATCCATCTTGTAATACTTAGATATCTCCTCATCGCTTGGAACGTGTCCAAGCTTTCTTTGGAGTTCATCTCTTGCATCCTCGATGTTCTTACGATCTCTGTGATAGTTGCGCGGCATCCAGTCATTTTTACGTATCAGATCTATAACCATACCCCTGATACGTCTTGAGATAAATGTTTCAAATTTGTTATCCTTTTCAATATCGTAACGATCGATAGCTTTCATGATTTCGATGACACCTTCATTGATGATATCTTCAGGCTGCATAGTGTCACTATAAACATCTCTCATCTGATACGCTACACTTTTGACTATATAAACGTAGCGCATCGTCAGTTCCTGTTTGATACGATTGTCATGGCTTTTCTGAAAAAGTAAAAACAGTTCTTCGTTAGTCCTTGTCTCTAAATCATCGACAGTCTCCCTGTAAATAGTGTCTATCATAAATCTCATCCCCTCTAACTATTCTTTATTCCATCTCTTTTGCTGCACGTATCACTTATCCTCCAGCTTCAGACTCCCTATAGCCTGAATCTGGACATTATTCGCTACTTCGTTGAAAGAAAGAACTCTTACCTGAGGATAGAACTGTTCTATCAAATGATAGAAATGAGCTCTCATAACCTCTGAAGTAAGTATGACCGGAGTCTGTGAAAGGTCTTTGAACTTCTTAATCTCTTCAGAAACCTGTCTTACAAGACTCTGTAAAACTTCCGGGCTTAACGCAAGATAATAGCCACTCTCACCTTTTGACAGTGAGCTCACCATCGAACGTTCCAGATCTGCATCAAGAGTTACGACTTTCATATTGCCGTCCTCACAATACATTCTTGTGATCGTACGCTTAAGTGAAATTCTCACCTGCTCTACAAGCGAATCAATATCCTTTACCGGTAATCCCGTTTCTGTTATGACATCAACCATAGTTTCTACTATAGTCTCGAGGTCCTTTATGGATACTCCTTCTTTAAGGAGCATTGTAAGAACCTTCTGTAAAAGATTGTAGGATACCAGTGTCGGGAATGCTTCATTGACAAGCTCCGGTGCTGTGCCCTTAAGGTTCTCAACAAGTCTGAAAACCTCCTGTCTCGTTATGAGTTCGAAACTGTGTTGTCTTATAACCTCACTCATATGAGAAACCAACACCGAAAGCGGATCAATAACGGTATAACCGTACATCTCTGCCCGCTCACGCTGCTCCGGCTTTATCCATTTACTTGGAATGCCATATGCAGGTTCTATAGTATCGATTCCGTCTATTTCTCTTTCAACATGTTCAGGCTGCAATGCAAGATAAAAATCCGTAAGGATTTCTCCTACAGCAACTGCCTCGCCTTTAATTTTGATAGTGTATTCATTAGTTCCAAGCTTGGCACTGTCCCTGAGTCTCACAGATGGAATAACATATCCCATATCCTGTGCGTACTGACGTCTGAATACAACTATACGACTTATGAGCCTTCCTCCAACCGACTCATCGGCAAGAGGTATAAGGCTGTATCCGAAGTCCAGCTCAATCGGCTCGACCTGCAACAAATGATAAACATTGTTGACATCCTTAAAGTACTCTTCCTGTGTCTGCTGAGGTGCTTTTTCAGTTTCCTGTCCTGCTTCCAAAGCTTCAGGCTCTTCCACGCTGACATTTCCGATTCTCTGTCTGGCACCACTGCTTGCTGCCTTATATGCTTCGGCTCTAACTGATTCCGGTGCTTCGGCAATCCTTCGCTGCATTGCATATCCTGCTGCGATAAATCCAAAACCTGTAAGCAGGATCTGGAAGATCGGCATACCAGGAATAATGCAAAGAACACAAATAACACCGCCTGCGATCATAAATGATCTTGGCTGTGCCAAAAACTCCTTTGATATGTCCTCGTTAAGTGATCCCTCTGCCACGGCACGAGTAACTATCATGCCGGTCGCGGTAGAAATAAGAAGTGATGGGATTTGTCCCACAAGACCATCACCAACGGTTGCAATTGTGTATGTGTTTAATACGGTACCTATGTCCTGTCCGGACTGAACGATACCAATGATACTGCCTCCCACAAGATTTATACCTGTGGTTATCAGCGACATGACGCCGTCACCTTTTACAATTTTCGTAGCACCATCCATGGAGCCGTAAAAATCGGACTCTCGCTGAACATTCATTCTTCGACGTGCAGCTTCCTGCTCATCGATGAGACCGGCATTTAAATCCGAGTCGATAGCCATCTGTTTACCCGGCATAGCATCGAGGTTGAATCTTGCTGAAACCTCTGCTACACGCTCGGCACCTTTAGTGATGACTGTGAAGTTCATGAGAACAATGACGATATAGATTACAAGACCGACAACAACATTTCCCTGCAAAACAAAGTCACCAAATGCTGCAATGACCTGTCCGGAGGAACCGCCGTTGGAAAGGATGTTTCTGGTTGTGGAAACATTGATACCAAGACGGAACAGTGTAGTCAACAGAAGCAATGACGGATAAATCGAAAATTCCAACGGGCTGTGTATCGTCATCGTTATGACCAGAATCATCATGGATATAGCAAAATTAAGAACTATACACATATCTGCCATAAAAGGCGGAAGTGGGATGATCAGGAGAAGGATGATAACAAGAGCCATAACAACTATGGAATTATCTGCTACAAATTTCGTCCATTTCATAGTCTGTGATCTGTTTCTATTTCTCTTTCCTATTTTATTGTATGTTTTGTCCTATAAGTTACGAACAAGTTTAAGATATATGTTTATTATAATAGTTTTTTAACATTTTGTCTTGAAAAAATTATAAATTCCATTAATTTTTTTAAAATAATGTTAAAATTGGACTAAAAAGTACACATTTTTACGTTTTTTGAAATTGAATTTCTTGCCATTTTGCATAAACAGCCTATTTATGCAGGTAATTCACCGTTATTTTTCTGACGATAGATGTAAACAAGAATTTCGGCGACAGCACTATAGTAATCAACCGGTATCTCCTGACCTATCTCACAAGACGCATATAAGGCTCTTGCCAGAGGTTTGTTTTCCAGCCACGGAACATCGTTCTGCTCGCCCACATTCACTATCTTCAACGCCATAAGGTCAAGTCCCTTTGCGACCACAAAAGGTGCCCCATGTTTATCAGGATCGTATTTAAGAGCAACTGCCACGTGAGTCGGATTACGCACGATAACATCAGCCTTAGGAACTTCCTGCATCATACGACGGTTGGTCATCTCTCTATGCTTCTGCTTCATTTTATTCTTGACCTCAGGATTTCCTTCAGTCATCTTCATCTC
>DGVW01000110.1:4485-5233 GCA_002396005.1 Oribacterium sp. UBA4274 | reverse complement strand
ATCTTTGTCATGGCGGCTTTATCGTTAATGTCACCTTTGATATGTATGGTGCCGGCCACACTGTCAGGGAAACCATCCTTAACTTTGCCGGTTCTGGAAATTATGTAGACCGTCGCACCCTGAAAAGCCAGCATATTTGCAATGTCAAGACCGATGCCGCTTGAACCTCCTGTTACGATTCCGGCATATCCTGTAAGTTCACCCATGTTTTAATTACCTCCTGATTTGCGAATGATGTATTTTAATATGGCGGCACGTTTTGGATTATTATGCTGTGCCACAGACAAAAGACAAGGTTACTTTAATAATTAAAATTCTCTATGTTATAATGACTGCATATTTCTTGATCTGAAAAAGATTTATATGAAACTTATCCTAAGGGAAAGGAAGTACATATAATGAATGCCACAATCCGAGATGTTGCAGAAGCAGCAGGAGTCAGCATTAGTTCGGTTCACATCGCACTTAGTGGTAAAAAAGGTGTCAGTGAATCTACAAGAGCTCTCATAAAAGAGGTAGCAGAGAGGCTGGGCTATCAGCCAAACGAAAATGCTGCGTCTTTGAAACGTAAAAGACAGAAGATCCTGATAGTCCTGCCGGGGGTGCAGGGAGATAACAGTTTTTTCTATCCGCCCATGTGGCAGGGAATCCATGACTATGTATCAGCACATATTGCAAATGCTGAATTCATTGAAATTCCATATCATTCACACCAACACGATGAAATAGCGCAAAAGGTACATGAGAT
>DGVW01000110.1:0-4316 GCA_002396005.1 Oribacterium sp. UBA4274 | reverse complement strand
TCATACCGTGAAAACACTGATTACCTTTGCTGCGTTGAGTGTAATTACGAAGTCATCGGCAGAACCATGGCGGAACTGATCACTTCCAGGATCATGTCCTATGGTAGTATCTTCCTTTTGGCCGGTAATCCCAAATTCCATTCACATTCTCAGATCGTCCGAGGATTTGATGCATACCTGAATGAGAATAACATCAAAAATCTGGTGTATAAAGATTTCTCGTGGAGTATTGAAAATGCAAATTATCTCCATATCCTCAGAGAAGTTATGCGCCCCGACATCGCTGCTTGTGCATCGGTATTTTCTCAGGGAACCTACCTTTTGGGACAGGCCCTTGAAGAATCAGGTAAGGTTGATATTTTTTCTGTGGGTTCTGACCTTTCTGAAGATACTCAGGAGCGTGTCAGAAAGGGTGTTTTTAATAACGTTATCCAGAAAAATCCTTATGCTCAGGGTTATTACGGTATTCGCGTCCTGACAGACTATCTTGTCAATGGTAAGGAGCCTGAATCCAAAATAGTCTATGTTGGTGCTGACGTGGTATTTAAGAGCAACCTTCCGATGTATGAAAAGAGTAATGTCGGTGCGATGATCTTCTATTAATGATCTTTCGGATTATACTTCCTGGCAGATATAGTTGTGGCAGGCGCTCTTAATGAGATCCCAGTCAAGCTCTGCTCCGACACCCGGTTTATCCGGAACGTGGATGATACCGTTCCCATCTATGGGGAGATCGCCCTTCATAGGGAGACGGTAATTGTCTTCCGGTACAAAGTATTCAAAATATTTGCAGTTCTTAATAGCACAGCTTACATGAAGATTGGCCATATCCATATAGTTCATTGTTGTAGTATGTATCTCGACATTGAGGCCGAATGCTTCTGCAAGATGTGCTATTTTTAATGTGCCTGTTACGCCGTCTTTCCAGGAAACGTCTGCACGAACAATATCGGCAGCGTGCTGGTTGATGACCTGTGCGACGCCCCAATGACAGCCTCTGGTTGTTTCTGTTGCTGCTATAGGAATATCCAGTGTCTTACACAATTCTGTGTACTTATATAATTCAAAATCACGGAATGGTTCTTCAAACCATTCAAAATTCAGACGTTCCAGTTGTCTGCCGACGCGAACGGCTTCGTCAATGGTGTAATCACCAACAGGATCAGTCATGAGAGCGAAATCCGGACCGACAGCATCGCGGACAGCCTGATGAACAGCCATATCGAACTCTACAGGTCCTGCAGGGTGCATTTTGTAGCCCTTCAGACCTTTGCTCTTATAAAGAAGCGCTTCGTCAACATAATCCTGAATTGTAGGAAGGAAGTTGGAGCTGGCATATGCCGGAAGAGAATCTCTGTAAGCGCCAATGTACTTATAAAGAGGAAGATTCGCTTCCTTGGCACAGATATCCCAAAGTGCTACATCTACAGGTCCGGGAAGGAATACCGGGAAAAATGCTTCGTGTCTGTCTATCACCCAAAGCTCCTGGAAGATTGCCTCCCTGTCGTGGGGATCTCTTCCTAATACAACCGGTGCAACAGTTTCATTTAAATAAGACTCGGAAACAGCTCCTGATCTGGCAGCCATGCAGGTGGCGATTCCTTCGATGCCGGTATCTGTCGTAAGCTTGATGACAAGAACGTCCCAGCCCATTTTTGCGCCTCCCTGACGCTTTTCATCAAACAGGCATTTGCCTCGTTCTACCCACCAGCTTTCAAATTTTTTGATAATCATAGGTCTCCTCCATATTTCAAGGAATATCAATATAAACGCACTACTAAAACGTTTTGCTTAAGTATATCAGAATAAATAAAAAACACTATTAAACGAACAAAATTAATAGTGTTTTCTTCCAAATCACCAAAAAAGATGACCGGTGTTGAGTGAAAATGCACAAATAATTTTACTAAAACAACTAAAATGTGAGTAATTATTGACACTTCATTAATGCGGTGATAGTTTAGATGCAGGAATAAACAAAAACGTTTTACCTGATATACAACAAGTTTTAACGTGTTTGTTCAATAACGTATTTTTGGTCCAAAGACAGGATTACAAAAATAGTCGTGATCATTTTAAGGAGGATTATGAAATGAAGAAAAATGTATTGTCTGGAGTTTTGGCAGGCCTGATGGTCATGTCTCTTGCAGGATGTGGTTCCGGATCTCAGCCGGCAGCAACCACAGCGGCACAGCCTGCAGAAACAGCAGCTCCTGCAGCATCAGCAGAAGCAAAGCCTGCAGAGGCAGCACCTGCAGCTGATTCCCTTGTACTTCAGTGGTCAGAGGTAAACGGCGATGAGTACGGTGCAACAGTAGGTGCAAAAGCATTCGCAGAAAAGATAAATGAAGTTTCCAACGGTCAGATCACTATCGACCTTTACACAAATGGAACACTTGGAGATGAGAAGACTTCCATGCAGGGAATACAGATGGGAACACTTGATATTTTCCGCGGTAATGCATCTTCACTTTCCAACTATGGTGCTCCAACAATTGCTCTTACAGGTCTTCCTTATCTTTTCAAGGATATGGAGCAGTTCCATGATATGGCAGTTTCTGATCTCGGTCAGCAGATGCTTGATTCTGTAGATACAGATGATTGTGGTTATGTAGCTCTTGGCTGGTTGGTTGAAGGCCCAAGATCAATGTTCATCACAGAGGATACATATAAGAAGCTTGGATCACCGAGTGAATTTACTCTTGATATGATGAATGGACTTAAGATCCGTGTTCCTGAGACAGACCTCATGGTAAACACTATGAATGCTCTTAAGTCTTCTGCAACTCCTATAGCATATTCTGAACTTTATACATCTCTTCAGTCAGGTGTAGTAGACGGTGCAGAGAATGGTGTTACATCCTATCTGTCAAACTCATTTAATGAAGTTGCTCCTTACTTCATCACAGATGCTCACACATTTGGATGCGGCGTTATCCTTATGAATAAGGATAAGTGGAATTCTTTGACAGATGAGCAGAAGGGTTGGATGAATGAGGCAGCAGAAGCAGCTTCAGCAGCTTGCTATGAGTACAATCAGAAGCAGGAACAGGCAGCATTTGATTCATTTGCTGACAAGGGTGTTACAAGGATTGATGTTGCAGATCTCGATAAGTGGCAGGAGGCTTGCCAGAGTGTATATGCCACATACTCAGAGGCTGAGCAGGAGATCATCAAGAAGTTAGCAAGCGGTCAGTACTGATAAGGTATGAGTGTCAAATGTCTTCTTCGGTGTGCATTTGCACATTAGTGGGAAACATAATTCGTGGCACGCCCGTATGAAGTACGTAAATATGCATTTTGCGCGAGGGAGGGCTGTGAGGAATCGCGACCTTCCCTTTTTCTTTAAGAACAAAGTTGTTGGTCTATGACCGGAGGCGTTTTCATGAAAGATTTCGTTCGATTATGGGAAATAGTTGACGCTTTTGTCTTTAAATTTCTCAAGTATCTCTGCGCCGCTATGCTCGGCGCACTTATCTGTATTGTTTTTTATATATTCCTTGGAAGATACGTATTGCATAACTCACCTATGTGGGGCGAGCCGCTTTCTCTTTTCCTTTTAACCTGGATGAGTATCCTTGGATCTGCTCTGGTTGTACGTTCCAATGAGCACCTGAAAGTAACCATGTTCGATGAAAAGATGTCAAAAAAGGCTCTTATTGCAACTGATATTCTTGCTGAAATCTGTATTCTGATATTTGCCATATTTATGATCGTGTATGGAATGCAGCTTATGAAACAGTCAAGAACCAATACAATGGCCGGTATCAATATCAGATATGCATATATGTATCTTTCACTTCCTGTTACGGGAGTGTTTTACATATTCGCACTGATTTCTCAATGGGTAAGGAGGTTTGATCAGAAATGAGCACAACAGCAATAGCAACATTTCTGCTTATAGCGATTTTTATAGTTCTGATTTTTCTTCGTGTTCCTATCGTATATGCTATCGGAATTGCTTCTCTTGTAGACTTTTTCTACTTAGGAATCAATCCGATGCAGATGGCACTTAAGTTTGTATCAAATTTGAATTCATATACACTGCTGGCTGTCCCGTTTTTTATCACTATGGGTGAACTTATGAGTGCAGGTGGTGTAACAGACAGACTGATAGATTTTTCCAAGGAACTGGTTGGCTGGGTGAGAGGCGGAGCCGCAATGGTTAACGTTGTATCTTCATTTTTCTTTGGAGGAATCTCAGGTTCTTCTTCCGCTGACTGTGCATCCTTAGGACCCATCGAGATAAAGATGATGGAAGAGCAGGGTTATGACAGACCATTCTCAACAGCACTTACAATGGCTTCTTCCGTAGA
>DGVW01000038.1 GCA_002396005.1 Oribacterium sp. UBA4274 | reverse complement strand
TTATGTTATCTTAAACATGATGTTGAAGCTAAGATGATGAATGGGAGTCTAAACGTCTGATATCCGTTGTGACAGATAAAAGACAAATATGGTAAAAAGAGGAGAAAAGAACATGAGTAAAGTTATATTGTTGAATGGAAGTGCGCATCAGCATGGTTGCACAGCAACAGCTCTTGAAGAAATGGTAAAGGTTTTTGATGCAGAAGGGATAGAAACCGAAATTATTCAGGTAGGAATGAAAGATATTAGAGGCTGCATAGTTTGCAGTAAATGTAAAGAGACTGGAAAATGTGTATTTGACGATATCGTAAATGAAGTAGCTGAAAAATTCAAAGATGCCGATGGTCTTGTAGTCGGAAGTCCGGTTTATTATGCATCACCAAGTGGTAGTATCATTTCTTTAATGGATAGATTGTTTTATAGTACCTCTTTTTCTAAGCACATGAAGGTGGGCGCCGCAGTTGTAAGTTGCAGAAGAGGAGGAAATACAGCAAGCTTCGATGTATTAAACAAGTACTTCACTATAAGTGGTATGCCTTTGGCGTCTTCCACATATTGGAATCAGGTACATGGATTCACCGCAGAAGATGTAAAGAAAGATCTGGAAGGTCTTCAGACCATGAGAAACCTTGCAAGGAATATGAGTTTTATGATCAAAGCTTTTGCAGATGCAAAGGAAAAATATGGTTATCCGGAGATGGAAAAGAGTTACTTTACAAGTTTTCCGGATGGTAAATAATTATTATTTATTCAAAGATTAGACATAATTTTAAGGTATACTCATCTGGAGACATAGAAAATCGGCAAAGGGATACAACCATCATTAGTTATTCTATGCTGAATTTAATTTAGGGAGTATGATTTGAGCGAAATTATAAACAGCATATATGGTAGTCATCTGCCTGAACTTGAATGTGCGATGCAGTTTCTTGTTAATGAGATTAATGTTTTACGCAATAAAGTGAAAGAAGAAGTAGGAGATGACCCGATTGAACATCTGAACTATCGTATAAAATCTGAGCAGAGTATGAGGGAAAAATGCAGAAGGAAGGGTCTGCCGGAAACAGAAGATACTGCACTTAGGATTATTCATGATGCTATTGGTATAAGAGTAGTGTGTGCCTTTCTGAATGATGTATATATCATTAGGGAGCATTTGGTAAATCTCTCAAACTGTAAAGTTGTTGAGGAAAAAGATTACATTAAACATGCAAAGGCCAATGGATACAGGAGCTACCATCTGGTATTGCTGGTTGATGATAATATTTATGTCGAGATACAGCTGAGAACTATTTCTCAGGATACTTGGGCTGCATTGGAACATCAGATTCATTATAAAAAGGTTAAGACAGAAAATGATGCTTTGATTATTTCAGAATTGAAGCGTTGTGCTGATGAACTTGCATCTACGGATATTTCGATGCAGACAATCAGAGATATGATCAGAAAAACATAAAGAGGAAAAATGAAATTATTATTGGCTGAAGATACAAATGACTTAAACAGAGTGTTGACGGTTGCTTTTCAGCATGAAGGATATGACGTAGATTCATGCTTGGACGGAGAAGATGCTCTAAAGCATGCCTTGATGGTAGGTTATGATGTTATCGTAATGGATATAATGATGCCCAAGATGGATGGTATTCAGGTTTTGAAAAATCTCAGGAGTAAAAATATCATTACACCGGTTTTGCTGCTTACAGCCAAGTCTGAGATCGATGACAGAGTTGACGGTCTTGATGCGGGAGCTGATGATTATCTTACTAAGCCCTTTGCTATGAAGGAACTGTTGGCACGAGTCAGAGCAATGACTAGACGTAAGGCGGATTATAGTAAAGAACAGATGAAGTTTGGTGATCTGATATTGGATGGAGAAACCTTCGAACTAAAATCGGTAAATTCAATAAGATTGTCTGTCAAGGAATTTGAGGTATTGCAGGCTCTGATATTAAATTCAGATCATTATATAGATGGAGAATATCTGCTTAGTCATGTATGGGATAACGACACAGAAGCTAATGTACAGACCGTCAGCTTATATATTGAATATCTGAAAAGAAAGCTTGATGCTGTTTCCTCCGGAGTAAAGGTAGATGAATCGCCCATGGGATATATGCTGAGATGCTAGTGGTGTCTATATATGTCATAAGCTGATATTTAGATGCAGCTAGCGATATCTGGTAAATGGTTTTCATATATTTGATAACCTGATAGTTTGTGGTTGTTATATCATGAATATAGTATTCATATAATAGATCTGAGGAAGCTTTCATGGAGAAGTTATGGAACTATGAATGAAAACAGAATCAAAAAGTTAAGATGGAAATTTGTTATAGTTTCTTTTTGTTCATTATCTATTAGCATGCTGCTTATCACCGGATTACTATCCGGTGCTAATTATTATCTGGTCAGAAAGAATATCCATAATACATTACAGTATATCGTTGATAACGATGGCTATCTCCCGGGATCGATGGATCAGAAAGAGGAATTTATCCCGATTCAAAATCATTCAAGATATGATGTTATAAGGTTCCTGAATGAAATCTTCAATATGGAATCCTATGAGGACGCGGACAATCCGGAGTTCTATTACAGAACGAGGTACTTTGCCATCATATATGACGATGAACTGGAAATATCTAAGGTTATAACCAATCACATTGCAGCGGTGTCTGCAGAAGAAGCCAAAATATATGGTGCCATCGCCCTTGATCGAAAGCTGTCTTTTGGCAGATATGAAGAGTATTATTTTAAGGTTGCCGAATTGGAGACCGGAGAAACCATCGTGGTATATCTGGATAGTTCAGATATCATAATGGGAAACTCGAGGATTTTGTATCTGGCAATGAGCCTTATTATGATCGGTATCGTTCTTGCGGCGGTCATTACCAGTATCTTCTCCAAATGGGCCATCGCACCTGAGATAAAAAATATGGAGTTGCAGAAACGATTCATCACCAATGCCAGTCATGAATTAAAAACTCCGTTGGCTGTGATCAGAGCAAATACCGAAATGATGGAGATACTGAATGGCGAGACTGAGTGGTCTGCCTCGACCATGAGACAGGTGGACAGACTGAATGGACTCATTCAAAATCTGGTAACGATAGTTAAAGCGGAAGAGAGCTTCGCATCGTCGGATATCAGTGACTGTAATATAACCGCAGTGGTGCAGGATACAGTCGAGACATTTTCATCCATTGCAGAAACAGAAGGCAAGAAGATAACGAGGATGATTCAGGAGAATGTCGTAATGTCCGCCTCGGATGACCAGATCAGACAGTTGTGCTCATTACTGCTTGATAATGCCATAAAGTATTGTGATGATAAAGGCACCATACAGGTTGGACTCTGTTCTAAGGGGAAGGGTATACAGTTAAGCGTTTCCAATGATTATAAGGATGGAGAAAACAAAGATTATTCGCGTTTCTTTGAAAGATTTTACAGAGAGGATCAATCACATAATACAGATAAAGGCGGATATGGTATCGGCTTATCAATAGTCGAAAGCATAGTGTCGCAATATCATGGGACCGTTTCTGTTAATTGGAAAGGAGGGATCATCACATTCAATTGTATTTTGAAACCGTTAGTCAAATGATAAAAAGTAATTAGAACTATCTGCTTCATAGGCAGATAGTAGTGTACTTGTGAGATATAAAGGAATCCCAAAAAGGATTCCCATTTTTATTAGGGGGATAATAAACATGCCAATTGGTATCATCGTAAATTCACTTGCTATTGTAATCGGAGGCATTGCAGGAAATGTAGTAGGTTCTAAACTTTCATCCGGTTTTATCGACAATATGAATACAATTTTTGGAGCCTGCGCAATGACTATGGGGATCAGTTCCATAGTACTCATGTCCAATATGCCGGCAGTTATGTTATCGGTGATTTTAGGCTCTGCAATCGGATTGGCAATGCATCTTGGTGATATAATATCGGCAGGCGGACTTATGATGGAAAAGGGTATATCTGTATATTTCAAGGGCAAGCATGGAAACGAAGAGGAGTACAAGAAGCAGCTTGTAACTGCAATTGTACTGTTCTGTGCAAGTGGTACGGGAATATACGGAAGTATTGTTTCAGGCATGACAGGTGAACATAGCATATTGCTTGCCAAATCAATTATGGATATAGCAACAGCGCTTATCTTTGCCTGCAGTTTGGGCATAGTCACCAGTTTCATCGCCATTCCGCAGTTTATCATTTTTATGCTTCTGTTCATATTTGCAAATGCAATTTACCCATTCTGTACTGAGTCAATGATTAATGACTTTAAAGCCTGTGGAGGAGTGCTGCTGATAGCAACAGGTTTCAGAATCATGAAAGTAAAGAATTTTCCGGTTGCAGATATGATTCCGGCAATGGTTATAGCCATGCCTGTAAGCCATCTGTGGAGCACATATATCCTTCCTCTTGTTTCATAAATGTCCGAGAATTTAAGGGAAAATATAATTTAAAACGGTTGATTATTATCATTTACAGACTATGAAGTTTTGTACCAGGTTCCCTGATTGTATAAAAATATATACATTTCTAAAAAGCTTGAAAAATTGTTCAAAGAGTTTATTATCTTTATAGAAAATTCAGAATTAAATTCGTGCTTTAATACTGAATTTATAATTTGGGCGAAAAATTCAAGGATGGAATGTAATATCAAAGGAGACTACGTCGATGGATGGCGCAACAACTCTTAAAGGGGAACAAGCAACAGTTAGGGCAAACGGACAGGTCAAGGGCGAGACATTGCTGGACAGAATAAAATTAACAAGGTATAGATCACGAATCATTCGTACAGTTATTGCGTGTTTTGTAACAGCGGTTATATATAAGTATTTTCTTGGAGACAGAAATCCGTGTTTTGCATGCATAGGTGCAGTATACGGTATGGGCAGCCAGTTTCAGGAAGGCTTCCATAACGGATTTAACAGATTTGTAGGAACCTTCATCGGCGGACTTGTAGTTATTCCTTCATATTGGCTGTATTTCAATACTCCATTTGGCGTACCCGGAGAGATATATCTCTGCATAGGTGTTGCCATAGTAATGTATATTAACTTTCTTTTGGGAGCTAACAATGCTATCCAGCCGGGAACAGTAGTATATTTTGTAGTTCTCTGCACACAGCCTGAAGCTAACTTTGTGAGCTATACAATAGCAAGAATCATAGATACCGGAGTTGGTGTTCTTATCAGTTTAGGCATTACCATGTTGAGACCGACCATGATAGACCGTGAGAAGGGTGTTGATTTCCTTACTTTTGTTGAGGCATTCACTGAGGGATTCAAGGCATGGCGCTATGCAAACAGATGTGGTTCACTTCCTCAGCTTGATGCGGAGAGCAGAGCTGCCAAGAGAGAAGAGAGAAAAGCAAGATATATCCAGAGACATTCCTACTAAAAGGTTACAGCCGTTTACTCAGGATATGATGCGTTCTTAGGCATTGATTATCATGTAAATTATGTTTGATAGAGACTCATCTGATAGAGATATCAGGTGAGTTTTTTATTTCGGAAACCATATGAAAGAATAAGAAGATTTATATAAAGAGTTTCTTGTGCAACAATGTACATAAGTGAGTGCAGTGACAATGATTATATTGTATAATTATAAGAACAATATGGGCCGCAGCACAGTATGAAAGTGTGTATGTGTAGGCTCGATATAAATGAAGAGGTGTTTATGGAAGCTTTGGTTCAGGTACTTGATGTAATTCTCGATAATGTTGTTGCCATTTGTACCATCATGTTGGAGATGGTAGGTATCATAGTTCTGGTATCGACTGCATCAAAATGTTTTGTCAGATGGGTTGTTCGCCACGATCAGCATGTACGTCTGGATCTTGCACAGGGAATTGCCCTTGCGCTCGAATTTAAGATGGGTGGAGAGGTGCTTCGTACAGTTGTTGTACGTGAATGGAGCGAGCTTGGTATACTCGGGGCCATCATCATTTTGAGAGGTCTTCTGACTTTCCTTATCCACTGGGAGATCAAGAATGAGAAAAAGGATCTTCTGGAGAATAATTCCTGAAGTGGATATAATCAGGTCAGAAGCAGAAGAGTATAAGTGTTATGTATTTCTGAGTAATAGTTACAGAAATATAGTTGCAGACATTAAGCTAGAATATATTAAGCTGTAGACATTAAGCTGCAGAAATTAAAGTTACAGAACTTAAAACCGGACGGAGAAACGCTGATTAAATGCTTCTCCATCCGGTTTTTTGTAAAGGCCTTTTTTGAAATTTTATAAGTTTACGATGAAATGTGAAACCTAAATGTATCGGTATATCTAGAGGTGCCTGATAAACCCTGGTAAACGTATCTCTAGCCTTTTTTCTCTTTCAATGCTTTTTCAAGAGATTCTGTGACGATTTTCAGGGCCTTGATACGTGCATATTTCTTGTCATTGGATTCCAGAATATGCCACGGAGCATAAGTGGTGCTTGTTTTGGCAATCATCTCATCAACAGCCTGTTCGTAAAGATCCCACTTTTCACGATTGCGCCAGTCTTCATCAGTGATTTTCCACTGTTTCTCCGGTGTATTCTGCCTGTCTGTAAACCGGGCAAGCTGAGTATCTTTATCAATGTGAATCCAGAACTTAAGTATAACTGCGCCCCAGTCACTCAGCTCCTTTTCAAATTCGTTTAGCTCATTATATGCTCTCTGCCAGTCGTTCTCTGAGCAGAATCCTTCAAGACGTTCTACCATTACACGACCATACCATGTTCTGTCAAAGATTGCAAAGTGACCGGTCTTCGGAAGTCTGATCCAGAATCGCCAGAGGTGATGGCGGCTTTTCTCGAAAGGCTTTGGACTGGCAATCGGGTGAACGATATAGCCTCTCGGATCCAGAGCAGCAGTGAGCCTCTTGATGTTTCCACCCTTTCCTGCAGCATCCCAGCCCTCATAGGCGACGATGATAGGAATACCTTTTCTGTAGGCCTGATTATGAAGATTTCTGAGTTTGGTCTGAAGCTCTTTTAACTCCAGCTTGTACTCTTCGTCGGAAATTGATTTTTTGAGGTCTATTTCCTTGAGCTTTGGCATCTTGATGAGTGGGAAGATATTCTGTATCAGTGGTACTGTCAGAGTGTGGTTCTTGAGTGCAACGTCAATACCTGCAACCAATGTCTCCATTACCTGCAGTTCAGCCCATTTCTTGGATTTGGCATCGATGACGTACCATGGGATAGTAGAGGTATTGGTTTCCTCCATGAACTTATCATATACTTTATAGCATTCATCATAATGTTCATTCTCCCAAACATCGAAGTCACTGATCTGCCAGGATGTATCCTTACTTTCGGCAAGGGCAGCAAGACGCTTTGACTGCTCCTTATGACTGATATGGAAGAAAAATTTAAGTACTAGATAACCATTATCTGTCAGCGAACGTTCAAATCGCAGTACACTTCCAATCCTGTTTTTATAGGTATGCTTTGAAGAACGCTCGAAAAGCACATCCTTTGTTATCTCACCCATCCAGCCGACATCAAGGAACTTGAACTGTCCGGCTTCCGGAATCTCTGTATAAAATCTGGTGAGGAAAGGTTTTCTCTTTTCTTCGGTGCTAGGATCGTGTAAAGAAACTGCAGAAAAGAATCTTGGATCCAGAGTTTTTATAACCTGTCCAAGTATCGTTCCTTTGCCGGCAGCTCCCCAACCTTCAAATAAGATCAAAACAGGTAGCTTACTGTCTTTCATCAGTAGCTGTTGCTCTGACAGACGCTGATGAGCGATTTCCAATCGTTGTTTTATCTCATCGGTATCCGGCTTTGGAATAGCGTTATATGTCTCGATCATGACTAATGTCTCCTTTTTACGATAGGTAACAGCAGATACTTTAGATTAATCTCGGCGTAATTTAAGTAATGATAAGAAAATGCTTAAATAATATGAAACGATTTCCGGAAAATGCAAGGAAAACGAAAATAAAAAATAAATTAAAAATAGATTACAAAAATGTGACACTATTGTGACATTTAATATGTTAATCTCTACACATAAGAAAAACGAAGTACATAAAATACTTCAGAAAATAAGAAGACTAAGTATTTGAATACTTCGATAAACATGTTGATAAAGGTAATGCGGAGCCCACACCCCTTCCATCCCCACCGCAGCCTTTTGACTATAATAGAAAAAAGAACCGATATCTTAACTTCTCGTCTGGTTAAGATATTGGTTCTCTTTCTTTATGAAAACCGGATTATGATTTTATAATCCGGTTTTCATGGTATATATAAATATCTTCTATACTAACAAATGGAAAAAATTTAAGCTCTTGCTGTTTCAGCATTCTTCTGAACGGCGGCACTTCTGTTGAAGATAAGGCCGAAGATAAAACGTACTGCAGGACCTGCAAAGAATAACTGCCAACAAAAAGCCATAGGGAAGTTGATAGCAACTGTCTGGAACCAAACGGCGATAAACTGATTTCCCGGATTCTTAAAAAGAATTGTGGCTACAAGGCTCATAAGCGGGCACATGCAGATAACTGAAATAACAGAGATGGCAATAACAAGGAAAAATGGATTTTCTTTTCTTGGATCGATGATCTTTAATGCTTTCTTCTGAGCAAATCTTCCGACCAGTAAGATATCAAGGATAAATGCTACAGGTCCCATGATGACAAGCTCTCTGAGAGCAGCAATAAAAGCGAAATTCTGAAGACTGCCTGTAGCAATGGCAATGTTGTAAACGATCATCGCATAGACCATGGCGATAACCATGATGATGGTAAAAATGACTTCCTGAAATTTGTTCTGTGGCATAAAAAAATCCTCCTAAATGATAACAATGATTGTGACGATAAGCTGATAATCTAAGAATCATCAACTGTGTCCTGACTGACAATCGGTGTTGTTCGTTATCATCCGAAGGATGTGCGTTTCCAATAAGTTGTTTTAATTTCAAAAACAATCATACCCAATTTTTGTGGCATACTTCTTTAAACTAGCAGAAATTAAAACTTCATGTAAGTACTTTTTTGAAAACAATTGTAAATTTTTGAAGAGTACTTTGCGGGTATTTACCTTATTTAAAACATGAATAAATGTTTTT
>DGVW01000106.1 GCA_002396005.1 Oribacterium sp. UBA4274 | reverse complement strand
CCTCGGCTTGGGAAGCCGATGTACTACCGATGTACTACAGCTGCGATTACCCTTAAAAGTTTACTCTTAATTTTCAGCAAGTCAACCAAAAAGATAAGAAAAACTCCGACTTATTGTGACTGTTTAATGAAACGGCCATTTATGCTTTTCTTTTTTTCCTTTTTCTGACGTTTTTTCTAGGAAGCGGTTTCTTGCGTACGGAATAGCCGAAACTTCCGAGCTTATCACCGAGGGACATATAGTCGCCGTGGGAGTAGGCAACGAGTCCGACTTCATCCATATGGAAAGCACCTTTCTCATCGATGTACTGCTCATCCACCTGAACTGCAACTACTTCCGCAAGAAACATATCATGGGTTCCCAAAGGAAGTACTTGCGTGACCTTGCACTCGATAGAAACAGGAGCTTCCTCTATGGTAGGGGCACTTACGATTTGTGACTTGCCCTCATGAAGTCCCATGTCCTCCCACTTATTGACTTTATCAATGCTTCTGACACCACAGTAATCAAGTGCTTTAACAAGCTTTTCGTCCGGAAGATTGATGACAAACTCCATGGACTCCTTCAGCATAGGATAGCTTGCTCTGTTTTTGCGTACTGAAATGTATGCCATCGGAGGATCGGAACAGATGGTTCCTGTCCATGCGATGGTTATGATATTGGACCTGCCCGATTTATCTCTGACGCTGACCATAACAGCAGGGACAGGATATATGAAATTACCCGGTTTTTTAAATGTTATCTTTGACATAGATTTAAATCTAAACTTTAGATGTGTTTACGTCAAGAATTATTTGCAGCACATTGGATACAGAAGCATTAACATCATTATTTTTTGGAAACTAGAGCCGATATGACCTTAGTAAGGGGTAGTTTGCTTTTGATAAATATCGTGGGAGGGCATGTATGAGGAAGAAAATATTAATATCGTTTGCTTTAACTGCTTCAATCGTTATTTCAGGTATCATGCCTGCATATACAGATACTATTGTGTCAAATACGTGGAATGCTCCTGCAAATCCGGCAGAGGCCATGCAGACAGCGCAGTCATTTCAGGATGCGCAATCTCCGGACTCTGAGACAGATAAGACTATGCAGCAAGCGGCAGAGGAGGCAGCTTTAGCTCAGCAGGCTCAGGAAAATGCAGCGCAGGAGGCAGCCGCAGCACAAGCTGCAATACAAGCTCAGGAAAACGCAGCACTTGAGGCACAGCAGAAAGCGGCGGAGCAGGCCGCAATTCAAGCACTTGAGGCGCAGCAGGCTGCCTTGGAACAGGCGGAGACTCAGGCAAAGCATGCTGCAGACATCGGAAATTTTTTCAAGGATTCTGTGCTTGTAGGTGATTCCGTTGCATTGGGATTTTCCAACTATGCCGTAAGAAATGCGGGTACTCCGATATTCCAAAATCTCAAGTTTCTGACAGCAGGTAGTTTTTCGGTACACAATGCGTTCATGAACATTTCATCCAAATCAAAACACCCTATATATCTCGGCGAGCAGAGATTTATCTGGGATTCCATCAAGCTGATGGGAGCAAAGCATGCTTATACTTTCTTTGGGTTAAATGATCTGTACGCAGGTGTTGACGATACAGCCGAAAAGTATGTTCAACTCTTGCAGAAAATCAAAGAAGTCAATCCTGATATCGAGTACACCATCATCAGTACCACTCCTATGTACAAGGGCTCGGAAAAGAAAAATCTAAATAATGCAAACATCAGGGCACTGAACACAAGGATGGCAGAGCTTGCGGCGCAAAATGGTTGGGGATTCATAGACATCGCAAGTTTACTGACTGATGCAGACGGGACTCTGGCAAAACAGTATTGCAGTGACAGCTATGTCCATGAAACCGGTGCAGCGTATGTGATCTGGCAGAAAGCATTGGAAGATTACGCAGGAAAACAACTTTTTCCGGAATTTTAACATTGTTAAATCAAAAATAAGTCTTTATAATGGTGCAATGAACATCATAAGAAATATAGGGTAGTATCAGAACTTAACAAATAAACCGAGTCTGATATAAGATATCAGTTAGGGAGATTTAGGTTTCTCGCGACTGATATCTCCGAAGAATGGGGAGACAATATGAGAAAGAATATTATCGTAACAACAGCGGCAGTAGTTGCTGCATCAGCACTTATCCTTAACGGATGCGGAAGCAAGAAGGCAGAGCCTGTGACAACAGCAGCAGAGACAACAGCAGCAGAGACAACAACAGCAGAAGAAACAACAGTTGTCGAGACAACAGCTGCAGCCGAAGAGTCAACACCGGCTGCCGAGGAGTCAACACCTGCAGCAGAGGAGACAACAGCCGCCGCTGAAGAGGAGTCATCTGAGGAAGAGACAACTACAGCTGCAGAGGAGACAACAGCAGAGGAAACAACCAAGGAAGAGACTACAGAGGCTGAGACAACAACAGCCGCAGCAGAGGAAACAGCAGCTCAAAAGGCAGGTGAAGCTCCAAGCGATATCTACAGTAAGGTAACAGGACTTCTTCCGGGTATGATCACAGTTGACGCTAACTATATCGCAAACTACTATGGCATCGATGCATCACAGCTTGACGGATATGTATTTGCCATGGCTGAGGATGTAACAAAGGCAGACACAGTAGCGATTCTTAAGGCTAAGGATGCTTCCGCAGTAGCAGCACTTGCAGGACAGCTCAGTGCAGTTCAGCAGCAGAAGGCTCAGGAGCTTCAGGATTACATGCCTGAGCAGTATCAGATTGTTGCAGCAAGCTCAGTAAAGACAGCTGGTGATTATGTTTACCTTGTTATGTCATCCAATGCAGCAGCTATCGAGCAGACAATCGCATCATCTATAGGTTAAGGAGAACAGGCTTCTTTCTGCAGAAAGATCTGCACAACAAAAGCGAGAGTAAACAGAAGATGATATATTTTGGTCGGGTACTTGTAGAACAGGTACCCGGCTTTTTGTATGAGTACAGAAATTCATCTTATATAGGTGGAAATTTTCATAATAAGTGTATTTTTCACCAAGCTGTTGCCATGTAGAGACATTTGATTGTAATATAGGGGCGTTGTGTAAAATTTAAATTATAACGGAGTTAATTATGGTTTTCAGTAGTATTCCATTTTTGTATTTTTTCCTGCCGCTGTGCCTGATTTTATATTATCTGGTGCCGTTTAAGGTGAAAAATTATGTTCTTCTTGTATTCTCCCTGATGTTTTACGCCTGGGGAGAACCGATCTATATCCTGCTCATGCTGTTTGAGACTTTCTCAGATTACTCTCTCGGAAGGCTCATGGACAAGGCGGGAGATAACAACGGGCTCCGCAAAGTCTATCTTGCTCTGTCAGTTATCATAGATCTTTCTGTGCTTGGTTTTTTTAAGTATGCGGATTTCCTTATCGAGTCTTTAAATGCTGCAGCCGGCACAGACATCACTCCTCTGGGGCTCGGTCTTCCTATAGGTATAAGCTTCTTTACCTTCCAGACCATGAGCTACACCATAGATCTATACAAGAGGGAGGTGAAGGTAGAGAAGAATTATCTTTACTATCTCACCTATGTTTCCATGTTCCCGCAGCTTATCGCCGGCCCGATAGTACGATTTTCTACAGTTAATGAGGAACTTCATGAACGAAAGATCGACTTTGAGGGCTTTATTCAGGGCGGTTTGAGATTCTTGCAGGGACTCTTCAAAAAGGTTCTGCTTGCCAACAGCATAGGTTCTCTGTGGGAGCTTATCAAGGCGAGTGCATTTGCATCTGAGGCTAATGTTTCTGTGGCGGCAGCGTGGCTCGGAGCCATATGCTACACTCTGCAGCTCTACTATGATTTCAGTGCTTACAGTGATATGGCTATAGGTATGGGTAGGATGCTTGGGTTCCACTATCTTGAGAACTTTAACTATCCTTTAAGTTCGGTATCCGTTACGGATTTCTGGAGACGCTGGCATATATCTCTGAGTACCTGGTTCCGCGATTATGTGTATATACCGCTCGGGGGCAACAGACATGGCGGGGTTATGCAGCTTAGAAATATGTTCGTTGTGTGGTTCCTTACGGGACTCTGGCACGGAGCAGCTTGGAACTTTATCCTTTGGGGACTTTACTATGGAGTGCTGCTTGCCCTTGAAAAGCATGTCTGGGGCAAGGCACTCAAAAAGCTTCCGGGCATTTTACAGCATCTCTATACCATGTTTATATATGTTTTCGGATTTGTGATCTTTGTATTTGACGATATGGGGCAGCTTGGAAATTACGTCAAGCTCATGTTCGGCATGTCAGATGCTCCTTTGTTTAATGCAGATTTCATATGGTATTTAAGAAACAATCTGCTGATCTTTATATTGGGATGCATTATTTCATTTCCGGTGTATCCGTGGCTCAGAAGCAAGCTTAGAGCCGGATCGGCAGTGGCTTACGACCTCACCCGGGCTGTTGCAAGAGAGTCGGTTATCACTATCCTTCGCGCGTCATTTTATATCGTGCTTTTCATCCTGACTACAGCCTGCCTTGTTAACGATACCTACAATCCTTTTCTGTATTTCCGTTTTTAAAAGGTCCAGAAAAGAGTTTACATATTTTTAGAAGCCGATCAATCTTATCTGTATAGAGATAATACGGCAAAATACATGCGTTTATAGAGGAGGAATTGATGCCAAACCAATCAACAAAAAGTGAAGAGTACCTTTTATCAGGTATTCGGAAAGTCGGTAATGTCATTACCGTTATGACTGTCACTGTTCTCATACTGGTCTTCGGAGTCTGGTTCATAGTTTCACCCAAGGTTGATTTCAGTGAGAGTGAGAACAGGCAGCTGGCTCTGTGGCCTACATATACATTTCAGTCTCTGAAGGACGGATCTTATATGTCGGGGATACAGAAGTATCTGTCAGATCATTTTCCTATGAGAGATGGATTTATGACATTGAAAACCAAGACTGAGATAATGCTTGGGAAAGAGGAAATAAACGGTATCTATATCGCAAAAGACGGATATCTCATCGAGCAGTATGATGCCCCGAAGCAGACAGAAAAGATCATCACTCAGTTCGGAAAGCTCTATAATGATATAACTACAGATGCCCGTAACAACATTTCGCTCATGCTGGTACCTACAGCGGTTACTACTTACAATGATAAGCTTCCTGAGACGGCACCTGATAAAGGGGTAATGAGACAGCTTGATACCATGGACACTATCTACGATGCACTTCCTGAGATGAAACGCATCGACTGTTGGGAGGCCTTGAAAGAGGCGGCACTGGCTGAGAAAGATCAGACACCGGGCAGCTTTACACCGCTGTACTATCATACAGATCATCACTGGACAACCTACGGTGCATATGTGGCTTACCGGGCTTTCTGCGAGGAAATGGGGATCAATACACTTCCGGAGGAGGCATTTGAAAAGACGGTAGTTACAGACAGTTTCAGGGGAACGGTTTACTCGAAACTAAATGATACAACGGTGCCCGGAGAGGAGATCACGATCTATGAGAATCCGGACAACAGGCTCACAGTAAGCTATCAGGATACCGGTGAGGTTACAGATACTCTCTATAATAAGGATTATCTTGAGAAAAAAGATAAGTACTCTATGTTCCTGAACAATCTTCATCCTGTGATTGAAATCACCAATGAGACGGCGGATTCTGACAAGGTCATGGTTCTTGTAAAGGACAGCTATGCAAACTCAATAGTACCATTCCTTGTAAATCACTATAAGAAGATATATGTATTTGATACGAGATACTATCGTTTCGGTCCGGCATCCTTTATCAACCAGCATCCGGAAGTGACGGATGTGCTGGTTCTGTACAATATGAACACCATTGATACGGATCTTGGAATCGGCGGTATCTTCTGATAAAGAACCGCTAACAGGCTCTTATAATATGATGTGAGTGTCAAAAGTATTTGCCACTCACTGATGATGCGCAGCACGCACACATCCGTGTGCAAAGTGCTGCTGAACACTCATAACTCACGTCCTTTTGCTATGCAAAACGACTACGTTATTCGTGTTCGGGCGGGTCATAAAGTCTCAAATCAACGTGCAAGCACGTGATTTGGTACTTTTGACCCTTACATCATAATATGAAAAACGGAGGCGCCGGGTGTGGCAGCCTCCGTTTTTTAGTGCGCCCGGCGGCGCGAGTTTCTAACGGGTTCAAGGCCCGAATCGGTAGCGGGAATGCTATAGCTTTGGGCAAGAGTGTCCATCGTGAGGTGGAATACAGATGAAGCGTTTACTTCAGCTTTCCTTCCAATTGCTTTACAACAAACTTGAGACATCCATCCTCAAATACGTTGTCGAGACCTGCTTTCTTTACGAGACCATTATAGAAGTCTGATGCCGAAAGCTTACAGAGCTCGAGATAGCTTGCCCAGGCAGCCTTGTAGTCCTTGTCCATGCGAACCTTGTACTGGAGAGCATTGGCGCCGGCTATACAGTAATCGATATAGTAGAGAGGGCTGTCGTAGATGTGGTGCTGATGCTGCCAGTAGCCGCCCTTATCAAGGTAGTCATTTCCGGTGTAGTCGAGGTGAGGCTTGTACTGACGTTCGAGGTCACGCCACACAGCATTTCTCTCCTTCGGAGTGAGGCCTGGATTTGAGTAGGCGATATCCTGGAACTCATCCACCATGGTGCCGTAAGGGATGAACATGACCGCATCCATGAAATGCATCCGGATATAATCTGCTGCGCGGTTTCCGAAGATCAGTTCCATCCATGGTTCAGTGAAAAACTCCATGGACATGGAATGTGTTTCCGCGATCTCCATGGTGATATCATTGTGCTCGATGATAGGATCCCCGGCAGTTATGTAGCCCTGGAATGCGTGGCCGCACTCATGAGTGATGACATCAGCATCTCTGGAGGTTCCGTTGAAGTTCGCAAAGATGAAAGGTGCTTTATAATCAGGGATCATGGTCATGTAACCACCGGTCTTTTTGTTCTTGCGGCCAAGAACGTCAAAAAGGTCTGAGTCACACATGAAGTTTATGAAGCTGGCGGTTTCCGGGGAAAGCTCATTGTACATCTTTCTGCCGGCTGCAAGAATCTGTTCAGGTGTACCTGTTGGGGCAGGGTTTCCGTTTGTAAAGTAAACTCCCTCATCAATGTAGCTGAGCTTTGTGATACCAAGCTGCTGACGTCGGATATCGTGGAGCTTCTCTGCAAAAGGCACGAGATCCCGTTTAACCTGCTTGCGGAATTCCGCTACATCAGATCTTCCGAAGCTGTTTCTGTTCATGCGGGCATATCCGAGAGGGAGATAATTGTCGTGTCCCATGAGCTCGCCTTGTTTCGTGCGGTTCTTCACAAGCTTGTCATAAAAATCATAGAGTTCATCCTGATGTGCAACGAAGAACTCAGTGTACTTTGCCCATGCTTCCTTACGGATGTTTCTGTCTTTGTTGTTTAAGTAAGGATTCATCAGGCTCAGATTCAGTTCCTCGCCGTTCCAGTTTATTTTGGCGCTTGCAAGAAGCTTGTTGTATTCGGTCTGCAGCTTGTTCTCCTCCTGCATAAGAGGTATAAGCTTTTCATCAACTGCCTGCATGGCAAGTTCGATGTTTTTGAATGCAACCTTGCCGATACGTTTCTCAAGATAAGGACGATAGGGTGAATTGAAAAGCTTCTTCCGATAAGAAACTACAAGATTCTGAAAAATCGGCATGTTCTCATCAAAGTACTGCTGTTCACTAAGGAGTGCCTCATCGGACATATCTATATCCGAGCGAATCATGGCAATCTGTGACTCTGTCATTACGTGATTATATATTCTGTAGAACTGTTCATGAATTTCAAACTGTTCTTCGCCGGAACCGGCTTTCTCAAACTTTTCCTCGAGTTCCTTGAACTCCTTTGTGAGTTCTTTAAAATCTATGCGTTCATATGGCATCTCTGAAAATTTCATTATAACCTCCATGAGTCACACCGGGGATGAATTGGGTTAGACCGGTATGTGACTTACTATTCAACTGAGATTATAAACGAAAAGAAATTAAAATGACATCAAAACGTGCGAGAGGCTCACTTTGATTTACTTCGCTGTATCCGGACTGTTTAATACAAGTTTTGACGTAAGATAGGTTTAATGCAGGATATATGGCAAGAATTAAAAAAATGAACGGGTCACTATGGACTCGTTCATTTTGTAAATATCAATATTAGCCCGGTGCATCGATGGCCTGAATGGCATCGGCCTGTCCGCTGTCTGAGGAGGCGTTTCCTGAGCTGTCGCTGTTCGGTGCCATCCACCATGCTGTTTCTGTGACTGCCTGAGCGGCTGCAGCTTCAGTCGGAGTGTAAGTATCGTTCTGAACTGCATCAGGAGCTTCTATAACATCTTCTGTGTTGGAGGACTCATTGGAAGCAGCTGCAGTTTCTGTTGTAGTTTCAGATTTTTTCTGTGAGCTCTTGGTTTCCTCCTCCTCATCCTGAGCCTTAGTTGTACTCTTTTTGGCTGAGGTGGTTTCCTCGTCGTCATCGTCCGCTTCTGTAGCTTCACTCTTGCTTCCGGAATCTGAAGACTGTGTGTCTGCAGAAACAGCCGCTTCCTCTGTAGCTACCGGAGCCGCGGTTGTTTCTGCAACCGTTTCGGTAGGTGGGAAGGATGAATATTGCTTGCCGTTTCCTCCTGCTACCTCGGCATTTCTAAACTGGATAAGCTCAGAAACGGTTACAAGCTGATATCCCTGCTGAGCCAGCCATGGGATGACTTCTTCACAGGCTGCCTGAGTAGAAGCGTATAGCTCATGCATCAGGACGATATCTCCGTCCTTGACTTCCGATCTTATGATATCAGCTACTGATCCGGCGTTTCTTGATTTCCAGTCCAGGGTATCTACAGACCAAAAGATGAGAGGCATGGTCAGGGTACTCTTTACCTCATCGCTGATGATACCGCCCGGGAGACGTGCGAGAGTAGGAGTGATACCGGTGAGCTCCTGAACTTTAGCATTAGTCTTCTCAAACTCTGACGATATGTAGGCTGAATCCATCTTGGACAGCTTCTCATCATGATCCCAGCTGTGATTTGCGATTTCATGTCCGTTCGCCGCCATGCGCTGAACCTCGCTTGCGAACTTGTCGATACGTTCACCGACTATAAAGAAGGTGCCTCGGCCGTTGTTGGCTTCAAGCACATCCATGATGGCTTCACCTGTTGAGCCGTTAGGTCCGTCATCCCAGGTGAGAGCTACCATCGGCTTCGTTGTATCAACATAACGTCCATTTGACAGAACGTGGGTAGGATCACTGGTATCGGCGGCGGTTGCCTCAGGAACAGAGGCCTCTGCTGCGAATGTCTCCCCTGCCACATCGATGGAGGAATTACCCTTGTAGATTTCTATATCCTGCATTGCATTGACTTTTTCCTGACGACTGTTGTCGATATAGGAGGTTATGCCTGTCACGCCCTTCCATACCATGAAGATGCACAGAACCAGAAAACCGAAAACTATCGCTCTGTAGGTGTAGGCCCGCTGCCTTGCCTTTTTACGTTTCATGGCCCGGATGCGTTTTTCTCTTATAGCCTGCTTTTCTGCATTGGATACAACTCGCTGCCGTCCGGGCCCTCGCCCTTGTGAAGAAACGGCAGGGCGTTTTGCCGATCCGGAGGAATGTCTTCCGGAAGTCCTGACGCTGTTTGACGATCTTGCCCCTCCGGACCGTATCGTTTGTCTTGAAGCATTGCTTCGAATTTGTGTGTTTCTCATATTACTTTCTTGACCTGATAATGTTTTGTTTTAACTATACAAACTCTATACAGCCTTACTGCTGCCACAATCACCGGCTGAAATGTTGAAACACAACAGCTAGTAATTATTTTAAAATTATTGTAGCACAAATAGTGGTTTAGTGTTCACTAAATATCAAAATAAGACAATAACTTATTTCATTAATTTTTACTATTAAATATTGGCGCTGATCTTCTTTTGACACTCATGGTATTATATGGTAAGGTACCCATCTGTGATTCATAGGATATGATGAAGGAGCATATATGCGTTTGGATAAATATCTGTGCGACATGGGAGTCGGCAGCAGAAGTGATATAAAAAAAGCAATCCGTAAGTGCAAGGTCACTGTTAACGGTGAAGTTGTAAGAGACTCCGGAGCGGCTGTTCCGGAAGGAGCAGTCATAACCTTTTATGACCAGGAGATAAAATATGAGGAGCTTCAGTATTATATGCTCCATAAACCTGCAGGCATCATTTCTGCAAGTGATGACAAAAGACAAGTTACGGTAGTTGATCTCATCCGTGACGATTTCTTCGGCGGACAGGCGCGTAAGGATCTGTTCCCAGTGGGGAGACTGGACAAGGATACAGAGGGACTTCTCATCATAACCAATGATGGTCCTCTGGCTCACAGACTGCTTGCGCCGAAACATCATATAGACAAGACTTACTATGCTGTTGTTTCCGGGATAGTGACGGAGCAGGATATGGAGACATTTGCAAAGGGCATAAAGTTTGATGAGCATCTCACGGCCATGCCGGCAGAACTTTCTGTCATAAGTACGGGTAAGACGGTGACGACCTTGAGAGCAGAAATCGGGCTTACTCCGGAGGATGAGAGGTATGAGAGAGTCCGTCTTGCGGGAGCTGCGTGGGCAGGAGCCGAGGAGGCTGCTGATATAGATGATGACACATTATGTTCAGAGGTTCTCATCACTATACAGGAGGGGAAGTTCCATCAGATCAAAAAGATGATAAGGGCTCTTCCTGAGGGAAAGGATGTACTGTATTTAAGGAGAATATCCATGGGAGCTCTGAAGCTGGATGAGAATCTGGCACCGGGCGAGTACAGAAGCCTCACAGAAGAAGAAATCGCTGTATTGAAAGAGGAAATAAATGGATAAGAAATCAGTTAGCGAAATTAAGTCAAAGTGTTTTAATAAAAATGACTGCCGCATCGACCGCATGCGTGCCTGTTATGTAAATGAAGAGAAGGAGAAAATATCAACTTTCCACGATATGTTCCTGCAGCTGGAGGACGAAGAGAGGTCCAAGTACTGCGAGATCTTCAAGAAATCCATGTCCGGAAAGTTTGGCAGGAATCTCTTTAATGTAGAGTTTCCTGTGGCCGAGGAGGTCGAGGGAGGACATCAGGAATTTCTGTACCGTCTCAATCAGTCGGAGCTTAAGGATGATGCTATGGTAGAACAGCTTTTTGACAGGATCATCGGAAGCTACAGCTATCCCGGAAAGTATCTCATCATCCTGAGCCACGGAGTGTATGATATCCCTATGAAGCTTAAGGACCAGACTGTGCTTGATGATGCCAGCGAGTATGTTTACAGCTTTATACTCTGCTCTATCTGTCCGGTAGAGCTACTGAGAGAGGGACTCTGTTACGATGCTAATGCCAAGACTTTCATGAGTCGTACCGATGACTGGGGTGTGAAGAACCCTGAAACAGCATTTCTGTTCCCGGCCTTTAATTTCAGAAACATGGATATCCACAATTCACTGTACTATTCACGGCATCCTGAGGAGAGACATGAGGAGCTTGCTCTTGATGTGCTGGGTACTGAGCTTACAAGAACCGAGAAGGATCAGCAGCACGTATTCAGAGAGATCATAGAGACAACTCTTTCCGGCGACTGTACCTTTGAAACTGTACGCAGCATATCGGAGGAGCTTAACGATATGATCCGCGAGAACAGTAACGATAAGGAAACAGATGATCACGTAGAGCTTGGCAAGAGCGATATGAAACGGCTTCTTGCCTCAAATGGGGCTTCGGATGAACAATTAAACCAGTTCGAACGTATCTACGATGAGGCTGTAGGCGATGACAACTCACCTCTTATTGCTGAAAACATCCAGGATCAGAAGCATCTTGTTGTTAAATCTCTTACCATGAAGCTGGATGTCAAGGCAGAGAGTGCAGATCTGGTGGAGACCCGTGTTATCGACGGCCGCGAATATCTTCTGATCCCTATTGCCGATGATATCGAGGTCAACGGCATCAAGATAAGACAGAACCTGAAACCGGTGAAGGTTGAGGGAGACAAGTGAGCGGTGAGAACTGTTGCCGTTTACGTGACTTAACAAAGAGCTTTTAGTGACTTTGTATGAGATTTTGTCCCGAAATTTATAGAAATTGTGATATTTCAATTTGTATATGTAAAGTGATTGTGTTAGAATCACGAAGAGTATGTATAGATAGTGGGGACAGTGTCCTCAATCGTTAAAGGAGAATTTATGAAGGGAATTATACTTGCCGGAGGATCCGGTACAAGATTATATCCACTTACAAAGGTAACCTCCAAACAGTTACTTCCAATTTATGATAAGCCGATGATCTATTATCCGCT